>JAKQYG010000355.1 GCA_023356515.1 Trichodesmium sp. MAG_R04
ACTTTCCTTTTGCAAAGATAACTTCTCCATTTCCAGTTGGAGAATTTTGCGGTCAATTTCATCAAGTTCCTCAGGTTTAGAGGTAATTTCCATTTTAAGTTTAGCAGCAGCTTCATCCACTAAGTCGATCGCCTTATCTGGAAGAAAGCGATCGCTAATATATCTAGTAGATAAAGTAGCAGCAGCAACTAAAGCACTATCAGATATTTTCACACCGTGATGTACTTCATAGCGTTCTTTGAGACCCCGTAAAATTGAGATCGCATCTTCTACACTAGGTTGATCGATATAAACTTGTTGGAAACGACGTTCTAAGGCAGCATCTTTTTCAATATATTTACGATACTCATCAAGAGTTGTCGCCCCAATACACCTTAATTCCCCCCTAGCCAACATTGGTTTAAGCAAATTACCTGCATCCATTGCCCCTTGGGTTGCACCCGCTCCGACAACAGTGTGAATTTCATCTATAAATAAGATAATTTTGTCCTCTGAGTCAGTAACTTCTTTGAGAACAGATTTCAGACGTTCTTCAAATTCACCCCTAAATTTAGCACCAGCAATTAATGCACCCATATCTAGAGCAATAAGTTGACGGTCTTTAAGAGACTGAGGAACATCTCCAGCAATGATTCTTTGTGCGAGACCTTCAGCAATGGCCGTTTTCCCCACTCCAGGTTCACCTATTAAAACTGGGTTATTTTTAGTACGACGACTGAGTATTTGAATAGTGCGTCGAATTTCGTCGTCACGCCCAATAACAGGGTCAAGTTTACCTTCACGAGCAAATTCTGTCAGGTCGCGACCGTATTTTTCCAGAGCTTCGTATTTACCTTCAGGATTTTTGTCTGTTACTTTTTGGCTACCTCGAATTTGGGAAATTGTTTTTTTGAGCTTTACTTCATCTAATTTAAATTCTTTATAGAGATTTTTTCCAAAGTGATCGTCTTTCAGGTAAGCGAGTATCAGATGTTCGATAGATATATATTCATCTGTGTATTCTTGGCGATATTTTTCCGCATTATCTAATAAGGCATCCAGACTGCGACCTAAGTAAATATTATTCGGTGTATTTTTAACTTTCGGTTGACGGTTAATAAAGGTATCTGTGTATTCTTGTACTTTGACAGTTGAAACACCTGCCTTGCTAAATAGACTTGTTGCCAGTCCATTTTTTTCTAACAAAGCTTTCATTAGGTGTTCAGTTTCAATTTGTTGATTTTGAGAAGTTTTAGAAATATCAGGGGTATGGGATATTGCTTCCCAAGCTTTTTCTGTAAATTGGTTAGGATTATTTGGCTGCATAATTTTTTGTTTATATGTATAGCAGTCCTACATTGGTTGTGATAATTTTTCTAATAGTTAATTGGAGCTGAAAAGCTTGAAAACTATGAATACTGACTAATTGACTACTAACTACAATAAAAATATTACAAATCAAATAGAATTGCCATATAAAGTATGTTATATTTTACCTCATTTTAACTTATAGCTTTGAATAAGCTTTAGTAGAAAAAACCGTTTTTTTTATTGGGTATTCACCATAAGGAAAAGGAAGAAACTCATTTGATGATTGTTGTACAACTAGCGAGCTAGACTTATACACTCATTTAGAGGTTAAGTTTTTGACACTTTAAATAAACAACTAATTCTATTTTTGCGTAACATCATTTATATTAATACCCTTTCAGGAAACCAAACAGTGAATGTCGAACCTTTTCCAAAGTGACTTTTTACAGCAATTTCTGCTCCCATTCTCTCACATAAACGTTTACATATTGCTAATCCTAAACCAGTACCACCATACCTACGAGTAGTAGAAGCATCTGCTTGAGTAAAAGGTTTGAATATATGTTTTAACTGTTCTTCTGTAATACCAATACCAGTATCAATTACCCGAAAAACTATATAACTATTTTTATTATTTTTTTGTTTCTTATTTTCGATTTTTTCTACACTGAGTGTAATTACACCATCTTCTGTAAATTTAGCTGCGTTACCCAGTAAATTTATCAGTACCTGTCTAACTTTTGGTATATCTGCATACATACAACCCAAATTTTCTCCTAAAACTAATTCAAATTTATTCCGGTTTTTTTCAATAATATTTTTAGCTGTACCAAACAAATCTTGAACTAGTTTATCAACCTCAATACTTTCTAAATAAAGTGTAACTTGACCTGCTTCTATTTTAGAAATGTCTAAGATATCACTAATCATTTCTAGGAGGTTTGTACCTGCTAGCTTAATTCTTTCTAGATCGGGAATAAAATCTTCATATCCTGCTTCCAGAGCATCCTCATAAAGAAGATCGCTATAACCAATAATTGCATTTAGAGGTGTACGCAATTCATGACTCATTGTAGCTAGAAAAGCACTTTTGGAACGGTTTGCTGCTTCTGCTTTCAGTTTAGCTTCCTGGAGTTGCTCTGTGTATTGTGCTACTTTACCAATTAACTCATTCAGAGATACTGTTAATTCTCCTATTTCATCATCTGTGCTTACTGGAAGTTGGAGTTCAAAGTTAGCTTCTTCTGTAACTTGTTCAGCAACTTTGGTTATAACTTTTAAGGGAGTTGTGATCCAGTTGGCGGCATAGATGGCAATTATTACTACAGTTACTACCGACAGCAGTAGGCTACTTATTAATATTTGTCTTCCTAATTTTTCTACTTTTTGATAATTGCTATATTCTTGTTTTACTCTCTGATTAGCTAGTATTGCTAATTGTTCTGAATCTTGTGACAATTTTTCTATTTCTATGATAAAATCACTATTAGTAATTTTATTCAGTAATGCTAGTGAAGGAGCTGCTGATTTTGTTTGAGGCGGTATTTGCTTAATTTCTTGAACTAAATTTTCTAATTGTTTAATATGAACTTTTAGGGAATTAAAATAGGTTTGTATAAATTGTTGAAGCTGAACATAATCTTTGTTTTTATGGACTCTTTGATTTCCGGTGTCTGATATTGATTCAAGTTGTTTAAAAATTGTATTAATTTCATAAAAACTCGATAATTCTAGGGAGCTTTTTTTTTCTAAAATTGTCCAATTATTAAATTTTATGGGTGAATCTTTATGAATAATAATTATTTTTAATACTTTTTTTGTAAGATCTGTCAGTAAATATACTTGTTCTTGATCTTGTTCTATCTTGCCTCTAATTTGATATTTATAATTTAACTCCAATAACCGCCCGGTCAAAACTCCTAAGGTTACAATACTGATTGTCAAAGCATAGCCAAATCCTATTTTTTTTCTGATTCCTATATTGCTCAGCAAATGCTTGCATCCGCTTTTTTGCTGGTGGATAAACTGTTTTTGTGATATGGAAGTTAATGACATTTGCTCTAGTATTTCTTAGCCCTAATCATAATATAGCAATCCTCAAATTGGTTGTGATAATTTTTTAATACTTAATTGTAACTGAAAACCTGTGTAATTATGACTCCTGAATCATAACTACCACCAAACTATTGAAACTTAAATTAGGATTGTTATAGGTATATTTTATTTTAATATTAAGATTCAGAATAGCCTGATCAATAGTTAAGACCTTATCCTTTTTTTTGTCGAAAAAACTACCTAGTTTTTGATCCTGATAGCTGAAAAATTTAGCACTTTAGGCTAACTATGCAAAAAAATCAAGGGACAAATATATTCGACTACCTCCTCTATACATTTCCTTTTCTTATGCAGGGACGTTGCATACAATGTCCCTACCTACTCCCTTGATTCTTAAATTTTTTATTATGATATCACTCAGATATATTTTAAGAATGCAGAATCTATAAAATAGCTGCTTGGAAGTCAAAAGTCAAAATAAAAAAGACAAAATATAAAAGTGCAGAAATAATTCTTTTTCCTGAATTAATTTTTTATTTATTTTTGGCAAAATTTAAACAGAGATAATTCATCTGGTAGTTCAGATGCTACATCTAGATCAACACTTTCAGGCACAAATAAAACCATGCCAAATTCACATTGTTCAGTTGTACATTTCTCTGGTCGTGCAATGATTTCATAACTACTATTTTCAGTAGGAGTAAAAGAAATTACCGAAGTTCCATCTTGTTTTTCATCATTGGCTATTTTCTTATCTTTTTCATTTTTCACAGTTAAATTTAAGTCACTACAATTATCATCACATACTGCAAGTATAGTGTAGGATACACCAGAAAATAATTTTGCTGTAAAACGTGTTTCTTCTCCTCTCTCTTTAGTTTTAGTCTTTCCAATTAGTGGCCAAAATACTAATTTTTTACCAACTTTTTCTTGTGCTTCTACTGTATCTTTCAATTTACATATTATTTGTTCTTGTTCAAGGCTAAGTTCTATACTGGAAGCACTTACAACAATTGCACTACCTAATATCAAACCTATTCCAGCTAAAACTAATTTTTTGGCATCCATTAATTTACCCAAGGAAAAATTTTTACTTAACTACAGTCAGGAGTTTAGCATACTTTTGCACAATAATAGGGAATAAGAAATAGGCCAGATACGGAGATGAAGATATCTCTTCTTCTATTTAGCCTCCATCCAATTTTTACCTCCATGAATATCTACTATTAGGGGTACTTTTAAATTTACAGCATTTTCCATTGTATATTTAATAACTTTTTGCAATTCTTCCAACTCTAATGGTGGTACTTCAAATACTAACTC
>JAKQYG010000356.1 GCA_023356515.1 Trichodesmium sp. MAG_R04
ATTTTCCCATAACTTTAAAGAATGTTCATAAAATTCGTGGTTGCCTGGCATCATATAATTTGATCTTACAATAGTTGTATTACGTCCAGCGTTTCCTCCACCAATCCAGCCTTTTTCTAAAACAGCTACATTTTTTATATTATGATTCTTTGCTAAATAATATGCCGTGGCAAGACCGTGTAAACCTCCACCAATTATTACAACATCATAACTACTTTTTGGTTCTGGATCACGCCATTGTCTAGTCCAATAAGACTGACCATTTAAACCGTTTTTAATTACATTCCAGGCATTAAATTTTGTCATTTGTTTTATTAATTATTAGAATAGTTGATGAAAGTAAAATGAATTAACTTGCCATGCTAGTGTTATTTAATCACAGTTAACTTGATGAATCTGGCCATGTGTCATTTAATCTATAACCTTCTGGAAAAGGATCATCCTTATCGATATATAAACTTTGTTTTCCAGTAATAAATGCACTACCTGTTATTTTTGGAATAATACAATTTTTGTTATTAATTTTAATTTCCTTTTCAATACTTGCTTTAAATGAAGATCCTATAATAGACTTTGATATAAATTCTTCATTTATTTGTATTTCATTTTTTTCTTTCATTACTGCTAATCTTGCTGAAGTGCCTGTACCACAGGGTGAACGATCAAGTTTCCCAGGTCGTATAACAACTGTATTTAATCCTGTAAGTAATGATTGATTATTTTTTTTTAAGGGTTCAATAAATTGGCAAAAGGAAAGATAGTCTAATCCTTTAATAGTAGGATGTTCAAATCCTATAGATGCGTTTGCTTCTTTCAATAATTCTTTAGCAACATTTACAAATTTATTTGCATTCTTTGGTTCAATTTTAAGATTAAAATCACTAGCATTACAAATTAAAAAACTGTCACCTCCAAAAGCAGTACTTACTTTAATTGTACCATAATTTTTAGTCTTTAAATCTACATCTATTTTATCTGCAAAGCAGGCAAGATTAGTTAAAGTGACACTTTTAACTTTCTTATTTTCACAATCAGCAACAACTTTTATTAAACCACCGGGAGCTTCAAGTGTAAGCATGGTTTTAGGATATTTCATTTGAACAATATTTTTTTCTAATAAGACTGTCGTTACACAAATTGCATTTGATCCGCTCATTGGAGGATTATCTTCTGGTTCCATGATTACAAATCCAGCATCTGCATTTTTATTTGAAGGTTCTAAAATAATATTACAATGTTTAAAGACCCCTCCCCGAGGTTCATTTAAAAAAAAATTTCTCCATTTTTTATCTAAAAAAAGTTTTTTAGAAGCTTCCTCAGGTGAATTAAACTTCAAGCCTTTAATTCCAGTTACGACATCCCCAATTTCACCACAGCAATGTGTGTTAAATACTGTGATTTCATCCATGTGGAATTATTAGGTCATCAATATTTTTAGAGTGATGTGTAATTTGTTCGTATCCATCTTTTGTTATAATAAAACTATCACCAACTTGTGATCTAAAATTATTTGCACTTGCCCCACCATCAACGGCAAATACCATTCCAGGCTCCAGTACTGTTTTATTACCAACTACTAATTGTGGTTCCTCTAAAAAGCTAAAGCCTGTACCTCTTCCACATCGAAATGTAGGATAAGGGTATCCCTCAGACTGTATAGTATCTGCATAAGCAGCATGAACTTCTTCAGCTGTTACTCCAGGGCCAAGAATTTCAAGAGCAGCTTTTTGAGATTTAACTGCAGTCTCAAAAGCTTTTATTTGTTCATCGGATTGAATTTCTTCTACCCAAAATATTCTGTCAAAACCTAATTTAAACCTATGAAAATTTGTAGAACCACAATAACATACAAATACGGGATCACCTTTTTGTATAATTTTGGTTGAAGCACGATGGTGGGTTTTAGGTAAATCATGACCCGATGTCATAACAGGTAAAAAGTGAATATTTGGAGACATATTGATATTATCAGGATAAAATTCTTTTAAAAGATCTGCAGCTTTTCTTGTTCCAGCTTGTGATTGTGCAAGTGCAACCTCATACTCAGGAACATTATGGCCAATTGTTTTTTTTGCTGCCTCCATCATAGCCATACCAACTTCGCCGGCATGACGAGCTATATTCAATTCATGATTAGATTTAATCATTCTTATATTATCTATTAATTTGGTTAAATCCCCAGGATGGTCTTGAAGTAATTCGTCTAAATAACTCTTAACCATTGGGTTAATTTTAAATTTTTCAATAAAAATATTTTTATGCTGATTGATGATTTGAGGTAATAATTCTCTCCATTCATTTCCAATACCATCATTCCATGTTTCAACCATATCTACAGGACAAGATTCTGGTACTAATAAAACATCAAGAAGAGGTGTAATTAAATAAGTTTTATGATCATTTGAAACAACTAATAATGTTGGTCGATAAAAATCCATATGAAGGAAGTCATGGTATCCTGTGAAATAATATATCGAGTCATCATCAGTTATAATTGAGAGATCAATATTGTTCTCAGACATTTTTTTCTTTAGTTTATTTAAGTTTTCAGAAAACATTTATTTTAATTGTTGTTCTACCAATTCAGTCCAATATGAAGAACCTATGACTAATAATTCGTCATTAAAATCATAATTATCAGCATGTAAAGGTCTGGAATGCTGCTCTGATGTTCCGTTACCCATTAAAACAAAGCAGCCAGGTTTTTCATTTGCCATAACAGAAAAATCTTCTGAGAATAAACGCGGTTCAATATCGCCGTTACATTTATCGTTTCCAAGTAATGAAACTGCAGCTTTTGTTGCAGACTCAGTTTGGTTTTTTGAATTAAAAGTTACAGGACAAGTTGTTTCATATTTAACACTACCATTAACACCATGTGCATTGCAAATTCCCTCAACAATTTGCAACATTTTTGATGCAATTTTTTCATTTGTTTCTTTTGATAAAGCTCTTGCATCACCAGTCATTTTTACCATACCTGGCAGAACGTTTTTTTTACCATCGGTTATAAATTCGGTAATAGAAACTATACCATTATCTGCTGGATTTAATTTCCTAGAGACTATCGATTGAAGTGCTACTGCTATTTGAGAGCCAACAGTTATTGCATCAACACCCATATGAGGTAATGCAGCATGCCCACCTTTGGCTTTTATTTCAATTTCAAATAAATTTTCACTTGCTGTGATTGCTCCTTTTCTAGTACCAAATGTTCCAATTTCCATGTTAGGAATATTGTGCATAGCGTAAACTTCATCAATTTTAAATTTATCAAACAAGCCCTCATCTATCATTGTTCTTGCACCAAAAGTATTTTCTTCATCAGGTTGAAAAATAAAATATACTGTGCCGTTAAAGTTACCTTTTTCTGATAAATATTTTGCTGCACCTAATAACATAGTAGTGTGACCGTCATGTCCACATGCATGCATTCTGTTATCAAACTTGGACTTATAACTAAACTTATTAGTTTCATGTATAGGAAGAGCATCCATGTCAGCTCTTATACCTATTGATTTTGAACTATTTCCTTTTTTTAAAATTCCAACTACTCCAGTTCTGGCAATACCAGAATGAACTTCTATTCCAAACTCTTTTAGAAGTGTTGACACTTTTGCTGCAGCATACTCTTCTTCAAAACTTAATTGTGGGTGCATATGAAGATCATGACGCCATTCTACTAATTGGTTATGTAATGACTGAGTTTTCATAACCTACATATTATTAAATTCTTTAATCTTATTGTCTAGAGAAAGCATATATTCATAATGTGAATTCCAAAATTTTTGATCTTTTCTTTTTTCAAATTCTTCAAGACTTACACCTTGTTGCTCTACCCAAGTAAAGTACCCTAAATTAAATATTCTTTTCTTATCCATGTAAGAAAGTTCTAGCATATTATCAGTAGATATTCCTGATAAGTGTTTTCCAAATAGTTCAGCACAAACTATTTCATCATAATTATTTTTAAAATCAGCAATGGTCTTGTTCAACTCTGACATGTATAAATCTGCACCATCTGTAGCGACCGTTATAATTGCGTCATCACTATTTAAATCCATATATTTAGCTAGTTTTATTGATGCCAATATATTTGCTATTGCCGAGAAACCAAATTCAGGAAGT
Source organism: Trichodesmium sp. MAG_R04 (assembly GCA_023356515.1). Classification (GTDB taxonomy): domain Bacteria; phylum Cyanobacteriota; class Cyanobacteriia; order Cyanobacteriales; family Microcoleaceae; genus Trichodesmium. Next base: position 4,129 of record JAKQYG010000356.1, read on the forward strand.
CGAGAAACAAAATCTGGGTCAAAATTTTTTTTCTCAATTAAAAAATTTTTTCCAATTTCAGTATTAAAAATCATATTTAGATTATTGGTAGCTTGATCAGAAACATCGACAACAAAATCTGTATTCATTACATTATGAATAAGGGGAACATGTTTGTCACCAATTCCTTGTATATTATGTTCACCATAACCTCCATGAAGCAATGTTGGGCACTCCAAAGCTTCAACAACTGCAATCTTAGTCTGTAATTTGTCTTTAAGATAGTCTCCTGCTGCTAGAGTACCGCTTGATCCTGAAGCACTTACGTAAAACCTAGGAGTTAAATTACTGCTACCTTTAACTTTAAGAAATGATTTTTCAAACGATGGACCAGTTACAGAACGATGAATACTGTAATTATAATACTCATCAATAATATCCCTTCGAGTCATTTTTTCAACTGCATCAATATGAGCTTCACTTCCGGCTTTTCCTAAATATTTATATTTAGTTTTTTTCTGACTATCAGTAGCCATAGGAAAA
>JAKQYG010000357.1 GCA_023356515.1 Trichodesmium sp. MAG_R04
TCATAAAAATGTGCAGACAGTATTAGTCTATGACGACAACAGAAGAGACTATCAAGGACAAATGACTGACCTTATGGGAGAAGATTTTTAGGACTGAAAGTCGTGAAAAGTTTAATTGTAACGACTATAAAACCAATTTATATTGATGGTATTACTGTAGGTGTGAAAACATAGGCAGTCGACATTGATGAGCACATCTACAAAAACTAAATGTGTTACAGAGTCGTAGTTATGAACCTTGTATTTTGTAATGATTGAAGTATAAAAATTTTGAGTTTAACCTACTGTCCTATAAGTTCTGTATTTATTTTATGCTGGGTATAATCAATGTCTTCTTGCCTTTTCTAACTATTTGTTTGTTGTGTAAAGCATAGTCATAGTATATCTAAAAAGTAATAGGATTATTATTATACTAACATTTCGGATATCTTTATATATATTAACTCCTATAGCGATAAAGCTTTCAGGACAAGGATTAGGTCATAGTCTAATAAACTTCTCAATTTAGTGTTAAGAAGCGGAGAATGTGGAATAGAGCATAGTTTTTTGCGTAAGCCCTGGTTTTAAAGCTACCAAAGCTGTTTTCTCAAACTCGTTATTTATTTTAAATTTAACTTTTTAGCAAAATCTTCGTCATATAAAGCTTTCTCCCAATTTTGGGCAGACTTAACTTGCTCAATAGTTAGATTTTGAACACTCCTGAAGTCAACCTGCAAAAGGTCAGCATTTTGGAAATTAACATTTGACATATAAGCGTTACTGAAATTAGCTCCGTTGAGTTTAGCTCTCGAAAAGTTTGCTCCATCTAAATTTGCACTTGAGAAATCTGATCTTAAAAGATTAGCTCCCCGAAACTGAGCACGGTGTGTATGAGCAGAATGTAGTTTAGCTTCTTTAAGATTAGCATTTGAGAAGTCACTTTCATCTAAATTAGCATTTGAGAAATCTGCTTTTGAAAGATTGGTACCCTGAAATTGAGCTTTTTGTGCATAAGTATAGTGTAGTTTAGCTTCTTCAAAATTAGCATTTGAGAAATTACTTTTATCTAAATTTGCATGTGAGAAATCTGCTCTTGAAAGATTAGCATCCTGAAATTGAGCTTTTTGTGCATAAGTATAGTGTAGTTTAGCTTCTTTAAGATTAGCATTTGATAAATTACTTCCATCTAAATTAGCATTTGAGAAATCTGCTCTTGAAAGATTAGCACCCTGAAATTGAGCTTTTTGTGCATGAGTATAGTGTAGTTTAGCTTCTTCAACATTAGCATTTAAGAAATTACTTCCATCTAAATTTGCATTTGATAAATTTATTTTAATAAGATTACCATTTGATAAATTTATTTTCTGCATGTGAAAATTTTGAAGATTCTTTCCTGTTAAATATTGTTTGTTAGCAACTATAAATGTTATTAAGAGTGTTTGTTTATTTAAAAGAACTATTAACCCAATAACTCCAATGCCGAGACAAATAATAACAGTTACAGCTATGGTAAACCGTTGTTTTTCTCTTTTGCGCTCTTGAATTTCCCTCTGCTGTCGTTCCCAACTTTGTCTAATAAAATATCTTTCTTCCTTATCCAAATCATTGAAACGATTGCGATACCAATATTTGAAGGCAACATCTAACTCCAGACCTCGCAATAATATAGACTCATCCTTGTTTAATTCATTCCACTCATCTATTTTTCTTCGTAGTTCTTCTTGCCAAGTGCGAAATTTATAATTTGTCTTCATCCACTGATGTAAACGGCTCCAATTTTCAATCAAAGCCTCGTGAATAATTTCTACTGTCTCTTGAGATTTTTCTTCGTTATAGTTGATTATAACTAAGCGAACATTTTCACTATTAAGGTAAGTTATTAATTCCCAATTATCTTCTCCTAAATTAGTACGACTTGCTACTCGACGAGTATATGCCGTTCCATTTTCTGGATTAATTAATTGAATAAAAATTTTCTCTAACTTTTTTCGCTTCTCATCTTCTAATTGTCTATATATTTCTTCTGCATGATTAGCAATGGATTCCTTTACACCGCCAATCGTGTTATAGCTTTTGTGAGTCATTACACAATTGGTTTGTTTTTTCCATAGTTGGGTTAGAGTAAATTCTAACAAAGGCAAATTTTCAGCTTTATTCCCTACCTCCATCAATATAGTCTCGGTTAATCCAGATTCTAAGGTTACAGGATAAAACTTATCTTTTAACAGAATTTTTGCTGGATTTTCAATTACTTTTTTCAGTTCTTCCTGATTCATAAGACCAATTTTAAAGTCTTTTTGATTTTGTAATTCATCTACAAAAGGTCGATAAGAAAGAGCATGATTTAAAAAGTCTGCCCGCATGGTGAAAAGAAGGGTAAATTTAGCTGCATCTCTAACACATATTAGTAATTCATCTAAGAACTTTTGACACTCTTTTTCATTCTCACAAATAGTGTAAATTTCTTCAAATTGGTCAACAACCAAAAGTAAACGCTGACTACGATTTTTTGAAATAAACTTTTCTACAACCTGCTTTAAGCATTGATTGTTGTGTTTAATTTCTATGGCTTCCTGGTCTATTTGATCAGTTACTTCCTGTTCTAAAGAAGTAATTATATCTGTGAGAGTTTTGTAAGGATATTTCCCAGGACGAAACTTGATAATATACCACCCTCCCATCTCCCTCAAATAAGGGATAAGACCAGCCAAAACTACCGATGATTTGCCACTTCCAGACGGTCCAATTACAGGAACTAGAGACTGCTTATTAACTAACTTTATAAGAATTTGTATCTCAGCATCACGACCAAAAAAGTATTTCTCATGCTCTTCTTGAAAGGTAGATAAACCTTGGTAAGGGCAAGGCCTGTCTACTATGTTTTTTTTTGATTTTTAAACGGCCTGGCAAGTATTTGGCGTATTTTTCTTAGAGAGCTTTGTGTATCAATTTCAACCTCATAAGATATGATGGGGGGAAGAATTGGTAATGTAGCTTTCAGTTTTGCTCCTGGGGATTGACCGGAAGTATTAAGTATGGTGAGAATTTCCCGTAATATTCCTAGAACTTCTGGAGGATAATTCTTATTTTCATCTGTTGTAATTTCTGCTATATGAGAAGTAATTTCTGCAATAGCTTGGCTAGCTTGTTGCTCTGGAATATCAAACGCTCCTGCTTCTTGATTCAGCAAATTCAAATACTCAGTTTCGTTTCTGTGAATACTTGGTAGTACATCTCTTTTAATGCGTTGCTTTAATTCAAATTTTTGAGTCGCGGAGGCCGACAAAGTTAATTCTTTTTGAAACTCATCCAATTTCTCATAGTCTATCTCTAAATTTTCTTCTAATTGAACTAATCTCTTCTTGGCAAACATAAAAATACTGTTCCTAATCTAAAACTAATTTACTATAACAATCTTATATCGAAAGTAAAAGAAGTTGGCAGCTAGAAGGCGTAAGATAGAAGATAGTAAAAAAAGGAATAGTGCTTGGGGCTATTTTCAAGAAAACCATAGTTATCCTGTTTTTTTTTGTGGTAAAAATCCTACTGGCTTTTAGGTATTGGAGTTTAGACTAAATAATTGAAGATACAATCAAAGAAAAGGCTCTAAGGATTTAAACTATCAATAGATGTGAAAAACAAAGTTTGGTTATGGACCGTAGTAGATCATTTTAAAGAAGGAACTTTTAAATGGGTTACTTAAAACCGTAGTGGAGAAACATTTTTAATGACGTAACCGTAAAATTTGTTACAAAATTTTAAGAGCTAATTTGCAGAAAGTGCAGCACTTTACCCAGAAATCATTATCTTGCAGATTCTATATCCCACATTCCACAGGTTACAAGATAATGTCTATTTAATTAAGTAGAATTACTTATGGTTTTTAGTCACTTCAAGTGAGTTCATAAAACTGATGATTCCATCCTTATTGAGTATCAAAAAAATGTCTTTAACCTAGACTCCGTACTTCATGTTGTATTATTAGAGGTTACAATACAATGTTTATTTAATTCACAGGACTTACACAATGGCACTATGTATAGTGACCATATCTTAAATGACAATTGTTACGACTATAAAATCAACCTATATTAATGGTATTACTGTATGGATGAAAATATAGGTGGCAGACATTGATGAGCACATTTACAAAAACTGAATGTGTTGCAGATTCGTAATTATGAACTTTGTATTTTGCACTTACTGAAGTAAAGAAACAGGACTTACGTAAAAGCACTACTTGTAACTTGTAGTATAAACATTTGAATTTATTGTCAAAAATGCACTATATATGGTGACACTGCGTAAGTCCTCAAAAAATTTGAGGTTGACCATAATGGTATAAGTCCTGTATTTATTTTATGGTGGGTATAATCAATGTAATCTTGCCTTTTCTACCTATTTATTTATGCTGTAAAGTATAGTCATGGTATCTAGAAAGCAATAGAATTATTACTATAGTAAAATAGAAATGATTTTACCAATATTTCGTATATCTTCATATATATTAATTCCCATAGCTATAAAGCTTTCAGTACAAATATTAGGGGCAATAGTTTAATAGAACTTATCAATAGTGTTAAGAAGTGTAAAATGTGGGATACCAAATAGAAGTAGTGAAGCCAGTATCTTTAGGACCAGAGAAAATAGGATTATT
>JAKQYG010000358.1 GCA_023356515.1 Trichodesmium sp. MAG_R04
GGTGACAAAATTAAAAGCGATCGTAAAAAGTTAGTAGACGACAAGAACTCTCCGGAAAAGTTGTTGAATTGGATCAGCAATTTGATTTTAGTAGGATGGCAAATGTGTTCTTGATACTAAATGTGGTTAATATCATTTCCGACAATAGAAAGTATTAATTAATCTTAAAATATACCTTACTATTTTCAATAATACTATAAATTGGTTATTGTGAAACACTAATTTTTTTTCTCAAATAATTTAAATATATAACTGCCACAAAGATGTTTAAATATATCATAAATGTGCAACCTTTAGGTTTAATGTATGGTAGTTCAGGAGGATTTTTATCACCAGAAAATTTAGTAGGATGTTCCCGAGCTAAGTTTCCTCCTGATGCTGCTACTCTTTCGGGATTAATATTAAGTGTTAAACGCTATATTAATCAAGTTGAAAACACTTCCGCTAATAAAAAAATTAATCAAAATCTTTATGTAGCAGGTCCTTTTTGGGCTAAGGAAAACTCTCCCAAAATATTTTATACTCCTATACCTTGGACAAAAATTATTGGCAAAGAGAAAAAAGATAGAGATGAATGGATAATAAAAAATGATCAATGGTATCGCCATGAAGATAATAGGGAAAACAAACAAGAAATTGAACCATACTATAATTGGTTGAAGATAAATGATTGGAATCAACCTGTAACAATCATTGAAAGTAACAAATCAATGGAAAAAAATCCTTGGGAATTTGTATCCATGCTTCACCCTAGAATGAAAGATGAGGAACGTCATGGGAGAGAAAAAAATGGATTATTTTTAGAATATGCAGTACAAATGCCAGAGGATGCATCTTTAATTTATCTTTCTACCTATTATTTAGAACCTGGTTGGTATAAATTTGGAGGTGAGAACCATATAGTTGAAATTAACAGTATAAAAATATCAGAAAATGATTTAATAGTTTGACAATTAAATCAGCCAATAAAAAAGAGTTTTGCTCTAATTACACCTGCTGTTTGGGGTTCTAATAGATTATCATTTCGGACTCCCCAAAATTCAGATTTTCCCAAAATTAAACTAATGCTGACAGACAAAGCTATACCTTACCGCTATCGAACTAAAGGTCGCTTAAGTAGAGGTAGATATGCAGTACCTCCAGGTAGCGTTTATGTATTAGAAGAACCTCTAAATAAATCTTGGTGGGAATGGCCGGAAGAATGGTTTCCCAAAGAAGGTATTAGTCTGAAAAAAGTGGGTTCTGGTTTGTGTTTACCTCTAGATATTGAAGGAGTCGTTTAAATGTACAAAAAATTTCATGGCATTATTGAAACACTTGCACCGCTCCATGTAGGAGCAACTACTGGAGAAGAAAGTGGCAATTTGAATATGATTTTTCGCGACAAATTTACTCAAACTGGGATTATTCCTGGTAGTTCTGTGAGAGGGCGCATGAAAGCGGAAATGCGGCAGGAACAAGGGAAAGAGGCTGCTAATAAATGGTATGGTAGGGAAGCAGAAATAGGACAACTTGAGATTACTACAGAATCTTTAGTGAAGTTTGAATATGCTTCTATAGTTTGGATACCTGTATTTTGTGCTGGTCAACCTATTGTTTGGGTAACTTGCCCCTATTTGTTGAAGCGATATCAACGTATTACAGGGTTGAAGGAAAAACTGCCCAAAGAATATACAGGTTCGAGAACTTTGAAGCCACTGAATATTGAAGGGGAGGAAACTTTATTTTTTAACTTTGGTTTTCTTACTGTTAAAAAAAAAGAAGACCTGACACCTTGGTTTCCTTTGGGAGAAGAGTTACCAGCAGTGGTGGTGAAAGATGATGAAATTCCTATGGTTCACGATATGGCACTATATCGTCAAAGTCGTGTGGCTTTGGAGAAGGAACAGAAAAAGGCAAAAGATAGGGCTTTTTTTAATATTGAGGCGCTACCGGAGGGAACTATTTTGGTCTTTCCTGTTGCTATCAAAAAAACTAATAATTTTGACGGACCATGGGAGCCTTTTCCTGGTGGTAATGAAGGAGAAATTTATTTAGGTGGGTTGGAGTCTATTGGCTTTGGACATTGTCAAGTTATTATAATTATAAAAGGAGCACAGTAATTATGGCTTTGGAATCTTATAAATTAGATAAGCATGCTCACGAGTTGGTATTAAAGTACCGGGATAGGGATGTCTTGAATGAAACTCATAAAATGCGGATGACAGTTGCCTATGGTTTGGAGAGGTTTTGGGCAGAACAGTTTCGTTTAGAGAAAGATGAAAATCAATACAAAGCTGAATATTGGCGGGATACTTGGCAAACTCTAGCCTATATTATGAAACAGGCTAAAGTTATAGTTCCTAATGATGATGTTAATAGTAGGAATATAAAGCAAATTAAGGGGATGGCAAAGAAGTTATGGACAATATCGGATCAAAATTTAGAGCCTCAGGAAACACAAAAGAAGGAAGAGCAGCGCAAAGTTATTTTAGCTGTGTTGACTCAACTGTGCGACTGTATGGTGTGGTGGGCACAACGGTATAAAGGTAAATAATAAAAGCCCTAAATTTTGAATTTTAGTCATACTATTTGATTTTAGATAATACTTTTTTGTCAGGGTATGACTGGAATTTTTAGTAATTATAGGAGGAGCAAAGTTCAATGAATATTTGGATAGCAACTACTGGTAATAGTGATGTGCAATTAAGAACGGAAGATAATTGGTTTAATTTGTATGAGGAAGAAAAGTTAAATAACAAATATTTTGAACCTACTTCTTTTATTTCAGTATTATTTTAGTGAAAAGTTTCCGAAAGCTAGTTTGGAATTTATAGTATTAAAACCTAGGGGAGAAAAGGGTTTAGATAATTGGGATAGTGTTTTAGATTTAGTTCAGAAAGAGTTATCTGAGTTGAAGTTTAAAGAAAATGATGTTATTTATGTGAGTCATCAAGCTGGCACTCCGGCGGTGTCTTCTGCAATGCAGTTTGTGACTTGGGCAAATTTTGGTCAAAGGGTGAAGTTTTTGGTGGCTAATGAGTATGAAAAGGACTCGGTAGAAATTATTGATAGTTCTAAATATTTGCGAGGTATTTCTATTCAGCAAGCTAAGGGTTTGGTTTCTACTTCTCCCGGTGCTGCTAAGAAACTTTTGGAGAAAATAGAGGATGTTGATGGGGGAGCGATCGCTGAATTAAATAATAAGATTGATTTTTTTAATCTTAACCGAGTTGTTAATAGTAATGGTGATGATTTTTCTATTTATATCCCTGTGTGAAATAGTTTGAGGCTTGTTGGCACTTCGTGACAACCTCTCTAGCATTAGCCCCATATACTTAGAATTTGCTATAACTTGCGCCAACCTATCGCGAGCAAGATACCCGCGCTGGTAAGATTCAATTTTTATCAATAGTCCTGATAAACTTCAACAATACTTGACCCAGTTTCATAAACAGTCTTTTTCAATTTTTCTGGTTCTTTTACTTTTACATGACCGCCAAACCCAATAACCCAACTTAAAAAACTCACATCCTCTAAACACCAATAAGGTAACTTTACTTGAAATTTATAAGGAAAATGTTTATTTTTTGTACCTTTTAAACGGAAAACTTTTTCATATTCCTTCTTTTGAAGAAAACTGCTATTATTCTTAGGAGGAGGAGACATTTTTAATTGTCCTGATGGAAATCGTTTAGTTTTTTCACATACAAACTTAAATTTTTCTTCATCAAACCACAACTCTACTCTTACTATTACTTGTTTTTTTTGTTGGTTTTTCTGTTCTTTCTCTTTCTCTTGCTTTTCCTGACTCAAAAAAATTTTTTGGTCCTCAGCAGAACGACCTAAAAATATTCCAAAACTCGCATCTAAAAGTTTTTGTAAATTTTGTAATTTTGAGTATTGTTCTTTGATGGAGCAAGACTCTCCTAAATCTTGACTAATACGTAACCTATCTAAACGTTCAAATCGTAACAAACCATTTGATAATCCCTTACATTCAAAACCTAAATACCAAGCATCATTAAAAAATACTATCTGTAATAACCAAGCCGCAAATTTTCCTTCTCTATCTCCAGAAAATTTTCCTTTACCTTCTAAGCGCTCTAACTCAACTAATCTTCGATTAATAATATATTCTTCTACTTTATCAAGTTGCCGAGATAATACATCTTGATGAAGTAAGTCTAAATCTATCATTGATTGATGGGCGATCGCTCTAATTGGATAAGGTTTTTCTGCGATAATTTTAGAATTAATCATCCGTTCACAAAATTGCTCATAAATAGATATATCTATCGGGTTTTCCATACTTTTAACTTGTGCCTCTAATAGATTTTGTAAACGTCTTAATTTATTTTGGGATAAAATTCCTGTTCCGGCAAAATAACCATGTCGCATGGGAAAATCTGGTAATATTTGAAATGGTTTGAGAATATATTCTATATCTTTGCGAAATTGATCTCGACGTTTTCCTCCTATTCCTTGTTCTTCGGATAAGGTATCTACAAAAAGGTTGAGACTTTTTTTGTGGTCATCTCTAAGAAATGGTTTGTTTAATATCAGACGAATGGCGGTCATTAACCTTTTAAATGGGGTAATATCTGAATAAGGATGAGGAATGATGTTACTGTCTGAGTTGTTTTC
>JAKQYG010000359.1 GCA_023356515.1 Trichodesmium sp. MAG_R04
GTAGCGATCGCCTAGATAAAAATTTTGAATTATTAAGCATAAAAAACTTAATGTTTTCAAGATTAATGTCAATAAATAATCATTTATATTGGCTTATCACTACATATACAGGACCACCAAATTTAGCTATGGCAGTCAGTTCGACCGTGACAGCTTGTGGACTGGATAACGCCGACGTTGCCAGAATGAAGCAGGAATAGAACAGATAATCATAGATTTATATAGATTATCATAGGTTTCTAAGAACGGAGAAGATCATCTCATCTCAAAACTTGGGTTTGGGTTTCCCTGGCAGAATAATTCCTCGTGGTCACTTCAGCCCAACGTTGGGAGTATGTCAAGAATAAATAGGACTTACCCAGAACCAACATATCTAGGGAATAGCACCCGCCCTTTAGAATGTGAACCACATTACCCTAAAATAACAAAGCCACCTCCAAGAAATGGAAGTGACTCGAATATAATACAAACTTTATGAGACAAAGAGATCAAAGATTCTTTGTTTTGGGACTGCTCTATAAAATTGATACAAAGCGTCAGATAACGTAACAAATTAATGTTTACTTTCTGCTTCACTGAGGCCGTCGGCGGTTACTGATCTACAAATATTCACGGTCGAGCCGACCGCATTTTTAAAATTAATACTTGCATTCAGATCGCGGTCTTATAGATATCCCAGATACGGAGCAGTCATAATTTATCACATTTAATCGCATATCTTGAACATGACCAAAGTTGGAGCAAGTCTTTGATGACAGAAATATTAATATCGACTATTAATTGCCAGTTCAGAACCGTACCATTGACATTTATATTTTAGCTGTCTGCGAAATTCATAAAATCCTAGGCCGGCTATTGATTTCCCTAGCTTATGATTAGCTTATCATGTCGCGCAGCGAAACATACCGCTGACATTCAAATCTTCAATAACAACAGTGCCGTGGTTTTTGCCTAGGTAAGTTGTCAATTTATGAAGAACATCTTTGGGAATGTTTCGCACACCTGATTACCCTATCTCAAAAAACTTAGTAATCGAAATCGCCGCCACCCATACCAGCACCTGCACCTGCTCCTTCCTTGGGCTCTGGTTTGTCAACAACAATACACTCAGTTGTTAACACCATACCAGCAATAGAAGCAGCATTTTGTAGAGCAGAACGAGTTACTTTTCCAGGATCAACAATACCAGCTTCAAACATATCAACAAACTCATTATTTGCTGCATTAAAACCAGTATTAAAATCTTTCTCTTTCACCCGCTCGCTAATTACAGCACCGTTTTGACCCGCATTTTCAGCAATACGCATCAGTGGAGATAATAAAGCACGACTAACAATTAAAGCTCCAGTTAACTCTTCAGATTTTAGGTTCTCATTTGCCCAATTCTCTAACTCAGGAGCTAAGTGAGCTAAAGTTGTACCACCACCAGGAACAATACCTTCTTCTACAGCAGCTTTAGTTGCATTGATAGCATCTTCCAAGCGTAACTTACGGTCTTTCATTTCAGTTTCAGTGGCAGCACCAACTTTAACAACTGCTACACCACCAGCTAACTTAGCTAAACGCTCTTGTAACTTCTCTTTGTCGTAGGAAGAGTCAGTTTCATCCATTTGACGACGAATTTGTTCGCAACGTGCTTTAACTGCTTTTTCATTACCTTCAGCAACGATGGTAGTGTTATCTTTAGTTATAGTAATGCGACGTGCTTTTCCAAGCATATCCAACTTGGCATTTTCTAGTTTTAAGCCAGCATCTTCAGTGATAACTTGACCGTTAGTTAATACTGCAATGTCTTCTAACATGGCTTTACGGCGATCGCCAAACCCAGGAGCTTTAACTGCAGCAACATTTACTACACCCCGTAGACGGTTGACGACTAAAGTTGCTAAAGCTTCTTTCTCAATGTCTTCAGCTAAGATTAATAATGGTTTGCCAGAACGAGCAACTTGTTCTAATACTGGTACTAAGTCTTGTACTAAAGCAATTTTCTTGTCGGTGATCAAAATCTGAGGTTCTTCGAGAGAGGCTTCCATCCGCTCCATATCTGTTGCGAAGTAAGGAGAGATATAGCCCTTATCAAAACGCATGCCTTCAGTGATTTCCAGCTCAGTCTGCATTGACTTTCCTTCTTCTAGAGAAATCACCCCTTCTTTACCTACTTTATCCATGGCTTCAGCAATCATTTGACCTACTTCTTCGTCATTACCTGCAGAAATAGCACCAACTTGAGCGATCGCCTTGGAATCTTCAATTTGACGAGCGTGCTCGGCAATTTTCTCTACTAGAAAACTAGCAGCTTTGTCAATACCATGCTTGAGAGCAATAGGATTAGCACCAGCAGCAACGTTCCTTAGACCTTCTTTTACTATTGCATGAGCAAGTACGGTTGCAGTGGTTGTACCATCACCTGCTACATCGTTAGTTTTGGAAGCGGCTTGACGAATTAGGGAAACACCAGTATTTTCTACGTGGTCTTCTAATTCGATTTCTTTAGCAATAGTTACACCATCATTAACAATTTGAGGTGCGCCAAATTTTTTCTCTAGAACAACGTTACGACCTTTAGGACCTAGTGTTACTGCTACAGATTCAGCTAGAATATCCATGCCTTTTTCTAAAGCACGACGAGCATTTTCGTTGTAGATAATACGTTTAGCCATATTTGTGATTTTTATTGATTAGTAATTGTGGATGCTTATTTTGTGTGTGTGTTGTTAGTTAGTTGTTTTAGCAATTTAGTAAACATCAACAATATATAGAGATATAAAGAAAAAGTTTGCTAGTGCTATGGAACAACTTGAGAATTATTAGCAGGAATTACGCAGGAACGGTATATATGGTGAGAAAATTCATCATTTTCAAAATATTGCCACTATAATTAGTGCTGTTGCGTAAGTCCTGATTAGTTAACAATTGCAAGAATGTCTTTTTCTGCCAGTAAGACATATTCATCGCCTCCGAGTTTAATATCGGTGCCAGCATATTTGGAGTACAGAACTTTGTCTCCTACTTTTACTTCCATTTGTACATGGCTGCCATCATCGTTACGTTTGCCAGGGCCTGTCGCAGCAACTTCTCCTACTTGTGGTTTTTCTTTTGCTGTGTCAGGTAGAAGAATACCACCTGCTGTTTTTTCTTCAGATTCGCTGACTTTCACGAATACACGTTCGCCTAAGGGTTTAACAGTAGAAACACTCAGTGTTATAGTTGACATTACATTATCTCCAGATAAATTTTATTATTTTGAGAGTTTTTAAGATGAAGCAAAAAATTTTCAGCCTCATTTTTTTTTAGCACTCTCACCATCTGAGTGCTAATTTACCTGAATTGTTATGGCAATCGCAACTAACTAAACTGTACGGGTTCCCGAACTGACAGTTTGGGTATTTGCCAAAAGTTATAATACAAAAGTCAAAAGTCAAATAACTTTTGACTTGTTTGGCTACATCCTTGAGAAGCCTCACACCATAATTCTTGATTTAGTCTGTGCTATTACTTAGCGACATTCCGCAGAACAGAATGTAATACATTAGGCCGGCTATTGAAACCTTTGTCTGATAATGACTATGAAGTTTGTAAATCAAAAACACATATTACAAACAAACCTATTGATCGTTATTAGCAGTAAAAAAGGATATAGTCTACTTTCTTCGTTAAAAATATCTTTGTAGCATGCTTTGTAGTGTATTTGTGGTGAAAAATGTGGGATATATATACTAAATCCGGTTTACACTGAAAGCTCTATTAGAATAGCAAGCTAGAAGACAACATAGTTAAAAGAATTTGAAAAAACTAGCTTTTTATCAGTAGGTTTGTTATAATTGTTAGTTTTTTACTTTTTTACTTGACACCGTGGAGTAAAAATTAATCTCAGAAGACTATAAACTAAAATAATGCAGTTAGGATTTACGTAAAGAAATCGGTTAGACTGATTTTTAGGTAGCCGAATCCCAAGCATATTTTTAACAAGAGAATATTGACTCAGATATTTTTCATAATAAGCAGGGTATCAATCCTTTTTCAGCATTAGATGCAGTCCAACTATTTATAGGTGACGATATATACTATTAATTTCAAAGAAAGTTGTAAACCTGCCCTACTTCCAAATTTATGTTATGAAAGAAGTGGGTTTACTTCCTGTATAAAGTTAATGTTTTCAGGAATTAAATTAAAGTGAGTTCTTCGACCATGAAGGAAATAAATACTACAAATACAAAAAATACAAAACAGTTAATGTTGGTTGATGATGACCCTAATTTAATCTTATTGGTGAAAGATTATTTAGAATTTCGTGGATATCAGGTAATAACAGCGGGAAATGGCCGGGAAGCTCTAGAACTGCTAGAACAAAAAATTCCTGACCTGATTATATGTGATGTGATGATGCCAGAAATGGATGGTTACAGCCTAGTAGAGCATATCCGAAAAAATTCAGCTACAGAATGGATTCCAGTTCTATTTTTATCTGCCAAGGGTCAAAGTCAGGATCGAGTTAAAGGTCTAAATACTGGAGCTGATGTCTACATTGTCAAGCCATTTGAACCAGAAGAACTTGTCGCTCAAGTAGAATCTTCTCTTAAACAAGCTTCTCGCTTAATGAAACATCAAAA
>JAKQYG010000036.1 GCA_023356515.1 Trichodesmium sp. MAG_R04
ATAATAACTCCATTGAATTAAGACAATTAAAAACTGCCCAACATTCATCATAAAATTGTCTAATCCCTTTCCTTTCGTGGGGAAATTTTTGAGTTAATTCTTCTATAAACTTTTCATACTGCTGGTAAACTTTTAATTCTAAATTATCTGGTAAATGATAATGTATTTGTACCGGATCTGGAATTGTTTCTATGCTCACATTAACAGCATCTAAAGCACGAGTCAGTAAATTTGTTGTACCTTTCTCGCCGAAACCAAATATCATTGATGCACCAACATCAAATGTATATCCTTCCCTTTCAAAGTAACCAGAACTACCCCCAGGAATAATATAGCTTTCTAAAACTATAACTTTTGCTCCTTTAGCTACGAGTTGAGTGGCTGTAACTAACCCACCAATACCAGCACCAATTATAATTGCATCATATTCAGGTATTGCTGGTAATTCGCCAGTTGATGAGATAGATCTGATAGAAACTGTCATAGTAAAACCTTTGATACTTTTCTTGATTTTAGTGTAGTGGTTATGATACTCTTTAGTTTTGACTGTAGGATGAGTTGGGCACAGATTTTTTATTCTTGGAGAAGTCTAATAGTGAGCTAGTGTGATTATTCGCCAATTCATTAAAACTTAACTTTTGAGTACCCCTCCTATTTCTGTGTAAGTCTTAAAACTAGATTTTTTTACTTTTACAATCTATGGCTTTACAACTTCGTGTTTATGTCCCACCCCATCCATTGGTCCAGCATTGGTTAGGCGTAGCTCGTGACGCTAATACACCCTCTTCTCTGTTTCGCTCTGCCATAACAGAGTTAGGTAGATGGTTAACTTATGAGGCAATTCGAGATTGGTTACCCGTCGTAGAAACAACTATACAAACTCCTTTAGCTCAATGTTTGGCTACTTTTGTCAATCCTCAAGTTCCCATAGTAGTAATACCTATCCTCCGAGCTGGTCTAGGATTACTAGAAGGCGCTCAAACTGTCTTACCCTTGGCATCTATCTATCATTTGGGAATAGTCAGAAATGAAGAAACTCTCGAAGCTAATTGTTATTTGAATAAGCTTCCCTCGCAATTGGACCAGAATGTTCGGGTTTTGATTTGCGACCCAATGTTAGCTACTGGTGGGACAATTATGCAAGCGATGGCGGAATTAACTCAGCGTGGAGTTGACCCCACTGCTATAAGAATTATTTCTGTAATAGCTGCTAAACCTGCTCTGCAAAAACTAGGTACCACTTATCCCAGCTTGGCTATCTATACAGCAACCATTGATGAGATTGTAAATGATGTTGGTTATATTGTGCCGGGCCTTGGTGATGCAGGCGATCGAATTTTTGGTACTTAGTTATTGGCCACTAGAATTGACCTAGTTTTAATTAAATTCTAACCAGCAGGACTGAGGCAAGCATATGAAATTATTAACCATTTTTAGGGTCGAAGGCCTTTCCCCCGCCCCCACCATAATATACGGTGATAGTTTTAGCATCGTAAGTCCTGTTGACATTTAATCTAGTAATCTGCTACATTGTATATAATATTTTATACAGACAATTAGCTATTGGCTAAATATGAGTAATAAAGATGGTTTTGTAAGTGGTTTAATTGCAGGAGCAGCATTTGGTGGCTTGGTTGGTGGATTATTAGGAATTTTAATTGGAACAAGTATATCTGACGATACTGACTTAGTAGAAGACTTATTAGATAGTCAAGATACAGAAAAACAAAAATCAATCAGAGAATCAGAAAGTACAGAAAAAGCTCGTCAAAGTTTGGAGGGAAAAATAGCACAGTTAAATCAAGCAATTGATGAAGTGCGCCAACAAATAGGCGATGGTAATGGAAATTTAGTAAATACTGAGCAATAGGTTTATAAAGGACCATTATTATATAGATTTATCCGTAATATAGTGATTTAATAGCCTGGTGAAGCAGAAAATTAGCTAAATTATTATTTGTAAATTTTCAATAAAGCCTTATTTATACATTGTATATTAAATCGAGGAGTATAGGTATAAGGTATAAATATAGTACATTATTATTCCAAGGAAGAGGAAAGTATTAAATGGCCTGAGAGCTTAACATCTGTTTCCTGTATACTAACGTTTACTATAACATTCCAAAGCAAGCAAATTTGATTACAGAACTGAATAAGACTAAAGCTATGCTAAAATTTAATGTATAATTAGCTGTTCGTAGTTTCATAAAAAAATTAAGAAGATTTATGAGTGCTTCCATAGGAATTCTAGCCGGGACTTTAGAAACATTTGTGAAAATTTATTTGGTTTTAATGTTCATTCGGATTTTGTTAAGTTGGTTTCCTAATGTTAATTGGTATGACCCACCATTTTCTGTATTGAGTCAGTTGACAGACCCTTATCTAAATATATTTCGTTCCATTATTCCACCCTTGGGAGGTATTGACTTTTCTCCAATAATTGCTATTTTCGCTCTCCAGTTTGTAGCTCAAAGTTTAACTGGATTACTAGGTGGTTTGGCGACAGGTTATTAATATTTCCATAAAAATTCGGTCTCTATTGCCTCACCCATAAGCGGGCGATATATAAATTGATTAATTGGGAAGACATAAGCTATAACATTATTTCCTGTAGCTTGGTTCATCTGAGACATTAAAAGGACTTCAAAGAAAGCATAGGACTGAGAGTAAAAGTAGTAGTACAAAATTTTGGTTGGTCTTTAGACCAGCAAAACGTCAACTCAGCGAATTAGTTCATATCAATAGTAATCTCTGCCCCTTCAGGCCAGGGAGCTTCTTAAATATATTACGTTAAAAAACTTTGTGGCAGATTGATAAATAAGTATTTATTCTTAAATCAATCTGCCTTTACAAATTAGAAAATATTAAAATCCGTCAAATTCTTCAATAGTTTGATTCCAACGAACTTTTGTAGGGAAGCCAGATGATTTAAACTGTTTAAGTTTTAAGGGAGTAGGTAAATTTGCTGGTACTGAAACTCTAATTGCAAAATCAGTAATGCTCAATGCAGGCACTTTTTCAATTGAACCAAGTCTGGTACGATTTCTCATGACGTTATTATTATTAGCATCATAAATACGGCCATACACATCAGCATCATACACAGTTTTACCGGAAGTATTTTGGGCTTTCCCACTGATAATAAAGCAGTGAGCTGCCATACTAGAACCACTGGTAATTGCCCCTTTTCCTAGTTCTGTAGGACAATCTTTGTAGCTTATATCATATAGTTTAAGTTGAATTAATGCCCAAGCAGGGCTATTCCACAACCAAATAGCTATTATAATTAAGCTGGAAATAATAATATTAGGCAGAAATCGCGATCGCATACAATAAAAATCTAGACTAAGCATTACAAATAACTCTAGCCCATATCAGAAAACTTAGCAAAATTATCGATATTTTCTTCTGCCAAACAAAAAACTCAATAACTTGGAAATGTGGCAACTGTGGTTTTGAAACAGATAGAGATTTTAATGCTGCGATCAAGTCGGAAAACTATGTCTATTATTAGCTTGAATTCCAGGAAATTTTCAGCCTATGTATGAAGATAAGTTACAGACTGTAGTTAGTAATCTTCTGTGAAACAAAAACCTAAACTTAAAGCTCATGTAGTTGTGTCAGTGGAACAGAGTTTGATCATCTATGGGTAAGTTTGGGTAAGTTTAGTAGAACGGAGAATAATATCATGACCGATAGTCCAATAATCCTAGGTATTGTTGGTGATAGCGCTGCAGGTAAAACTACTTTGACCAGAGGAATAGCTCAAGTGTTAGGGCCAGAAAATGTCACTGTTATCTGTACAGATGATTACCATCGCTATGATCGAAAACAACGAGCTGAAATAGGTATTACTGCCCTCCACCCAGATTGTAACCATCTTGATATAATGCAGCAACATCTAACTCTGCTGCGTAATGGACAAGCAATTCTCAAACCTATTTATAATCACTCAACCGGAGAATTTGACCCTCCGGAATATATTCAGCCTAAAAAATTCGTGATTGTTGAGGGACTACTAGGTTATTCAACTAGGGGAGCAAGGAATTGTTACGATGTGAAAGTGTACTTAGCCCCTCCAGAAGAACTGAGAACAAAATGGAAGGTAAAACGGGATACGATGAAAAGGGGCTATACTGAGGTACAAGTCCTGAAAAGTATGGAGCAGCGGGAACCAGATTCAGAAGCGTTTATCCGTCCTCAACGTAAGTGGGCAGATGTAGTTGTTACTTTCTATCCCCCTGCTAATGATATTAATATTTCTCAACTTCATGTCCGTTTGCTACTCAGGCCAACTATTCCTCATCCAGATTTTCTAGAAATTATTGCTCAAGGGAGTCCGAGTTTTGAACCAGCAGTCCGTTTGGGTTTAGAGCGGGATATGGGTAAACCTGTAGATGTTTTAGAAATTGATAGTAATGCTACCAAGGATCAGGTCAATGAATTAGAAATAATTATTTGTCAGGACACGCCTTACTTAAAACATTTTTGTTCCCCGAAGGGAAACCTAAATATAGGTAAGTTAGTTGGGACAACTGGAGAGGTATTACAAAGTTATCCTCTCGCTTTGACTCAATTACTTATTGCTTATCAAATGATTAAGGCAACTAATATTTATCAATAAATTTTTTTGTGGAAGTTAGAAATGGAAGATTGTTTTATTATATAGTCATTACAATTAAGTTCCGTACAGTCTAACAATGTCATCCAGTGTTGTTTCTGGCATGCTGTAAGCCATAATCCAAAAAGTTAATTCTTCCCCCTATTCTACTGCTGGTTCTTATTTGTAACTACTATAGGTTGGGTTTCTTCGAGTCAAGTTATTCCGATCCGGACTCGTGTGATTTATATTGAACAAAAAAGCTAAAGCTGATGATAAATAAGTGGTGATGATTTCTAGTTTACCTCCAGAAAATGAGAAAGGTACACTGAGAACATCACTACCTTAAAAATGTGTCTTTACTTAAAAAACAAAAGGCAATATAGAAGTCGGAGCGGGTATCATTTCAGCACCCCGCAAGTCTAATAGTTGCACAATAATTAGATAGGCGATCGCCAAGGTAATAGAAATAGCTCCAGTAATAATAGCCACAATTTTTCCGCGATTCATTATCTTCTACTCCTAAAATTATATAATAAGTAAAAAAATTAGCTTTTTGCAAGTGGGGTTGAGGATAATTATGAAAAAATTGCCAATTATCTAAAGGTAAACGTTATTTTTCGGTAAAAATCTCTTGTGGGAATAATTGTGTATAGGCACTTATTTCAATATTTGCTTAATTTGTCGAGAGAAAAGAAAACTCATTATAAATATCCCACCGCTTACCATTATGAATTAATAAAGTTAACTGAGAAGCTGTAAATTCTAAGTCAAGCGATCGCTCCCGAAATTCTAACCAAGCTACTCGAAAATTTTGTTTAGTTAAGTCCCGAAAAGCTACAGTAACATGAGGAGAAAAAGGACGAATTTTAGAAGGAGGATGTACAATTCCGAGAGTAGTTTCTGTAAATCCAATTAAGTCCTGTTGAATGTTTAATAGTTCTGGAGTTTTGACAACATTAATATAGATAACACGGGGTGGAAAAGCGCCAAACCCAGACAAAGTAATGGGAAAATCAGAGCAATTTTGAGCAAAAGTTTGTAAAGACTTCTGCAAAAGAGTTAAATTTTCAATTGGCCATTTAAAAGGAGGCTGTAAAGTAATATGAGGCAACGAGTTTAAAGCATGACTACTATTATATTGATTTGCAAAATACTCCTTAATTTTAGTAACTGGGTTTTGAATACTCTCAGGTGGTACAAGAGCCACAAATAATAAACGTTTTGATTGACCCATAAATTCAAAATTCAAAAAAAAATGCCTTGGTTTGCCAAAGAAATGCAGATTAATATTCTTGCGGAAATAGATGACTATATTTGCTGTATGTCTTCCGAACAGCAAGCCCTGAGTAAGGCTTAGGGAAAAAGTTCTTGTTCAGGAAGAGGGAACCCACCCCTAATATCTTCCAGGGTGAGAAGTAGGAACATTGGATGCAACCTCCCTGTAGAGGAGTAGGAAATTGGTAGAGGAAGTATTCGGATATATTTCTCCCTTGATTTTTCTGCCATGGGAGCACCCAAAATACTAACTTTTTGAAGCTCTCAAGATCGAAAACTAGAAACTATCTGGCACATTTACCCAAGTATCGGTTAAATTAGATTCATGGGTTAAATCCATTAATAACTGAGAGTAAAAACCCTCTCTCAAAGATGGAACTAGAGATGTTCCTGTGTTTATTGCTTGTACCCAACTATCAATTAGTCGAATAAAAGGTGCGATTCTACCATCAAAATAAACTTTCGGAAAATCTAACC
Source organism: Trichodesmium sp. MAG_R04 (assembly GCA_023356515.1). Classification (GTDB taxonomy): domain Bacteria; phylum Cyanobacteriota; class Cyanobacteriia; order Cyanobacteriales; family Microcoleaceae; genus Trichodesmium. The sequence continues at coordinate 6,356 of JAKQYG010000036.1, forward strand.
TTTCAGGAATATTTATTTCTTCTAAAGTTTCCCCATGTTGAGAACCCCAAACTTTAAACCCATGTACATAATCTTTTTGATTATTACTACCAATAATTAAAGTACCTTTACTACCATAAACTTCTACCCAATGACCACGCCCTTGATAAGTGACAGAACTAATACAAATTTGACAGGGAGTACCGTCTGCCAACTCTAAGATAATACTACAAGTATCATCTGCATCAACTGGTTTTAATTTATTTCCTGCAGTAGGGTCAGGACGAGTTTGAATTGATGTATTAAGTTTTCCCCAAAGTTTTTTAGTAGGACCAAATAACCAGTTAACATAATCAAAAGTATGGGAAGCGATCGCCCCTAATGCACCACCTCCTTTATCTTTTTGAGAATACCAATTCCAAGAACTATTTGGGTTAGCACGACTTGATGCTAACCAATCAATTTTAATTAGGCGTTTATGCCCCACATATCCATCTGCTAAAATTTCTGCAAATAGTTGCCAAGCCGGAATATAACGAAACTCAAAATCCATAGTTGCCACACATCTATTAGTAGCAGCAAGATAATATAATTCTTGGGCCTCTTTTGCGTTTAAAGTCGTAGGTTTTTCTAACAATAAATGTTTACCTTTAGATAATACTTGCTTTGCCATTTCATAGTGTAGAAATGGAGGTGTTGAAATCGTTACAGCAGCAACTTCAGGTAAGTCAAGTATTTCTTCTATAGTGTTACGAGCATAGGGAATATTATGATCAGATGCAATTGATTTAGCTTTTTCTAAATCTGGATTATAAACAGCCAATACTTTAGTTTTGTGATGTGCTTGTAAGCCTGGTATGTGTACCTTTTGACCAAATCCTGTACCGATAACTGCTACATTAATAATGTGATTTTTCATTATTTATAAGAAGAAAAAAGGTGAATTTTTAGTGACAATAATAAAGTCTTCGTAGTTTGAGTATTTTACCTTCCACAGGTTGATATTTAAAGGGTTTTCCATCCGACATTCCGCAGATCTTTATGTATATTTACATTTTCAAAGAGACTTATAGAAAAAACATTGATTCTAGAGCTTAATATCAATCAAAATTATTAATAACCAATTTTTTATGAGAAAATCAGTTGTAATTATTTACAATGGTGTAAATTGATGCCTATAGCTATAAGGCTCACTGAGGGAAGATGTCCACACTATATAATTCCTACTATTTACCCTGTAAATCATTTGCCCGAAATCTGCTGTAAGTCTATGCTCTTCTTTTGTCTATCACCCATTCTATTACTTGTTTCCCCAGATTAACATTATCAAGTAAATCAATCTCTCTAACCCCTGTCGGGCTAGTCACATTAACTTCTGTAAGATAACCACCTATTACATCTATACCTACAAAATATAAACCATCTGCTATCAGCTTAGGTGCTAAATACTCACAAATTTCATATTCTTTTTGTGTAATTTCTGTCTGAGCAACCCTGCCTCCTACTGCCATGTTCCCTCGAAATTCTTTGCCAGTAGGGATTCTATTTACTGCCCCAATAGGTTTGCCATTCAATAGAATAATTCGCTTATCTCCCATTTTTGCTGCTGGTAAATAACTTTGAATCATCACAGGTTCTTGGCCTTGTTTTGTACTAATTTCTATCAAGGAATTAAAATTTCTATCCGCGGGTTCTAAAAATAAAATTCCCTCCCCAGCTTTTCCTCCCAAAGGTTTCAAAACTGCTGCTCCTTGCGAGTCTAAAAATTCTCTAATTACTTGTTTATCTTGACTAACAATTGTGTCCGGAATTACTTTTGTAAATTGCAAAGCATACATTTTTTCATTAGCAGCGCGTAACCCTTGAGGAGAGTTTATTACTAAAGTTTTCTCTGGATTAATATAGTCTAGAAGATAAGTAGCATAAAGATAAGGAATTGTTACTGGTGGATCTTGCCGCATAAATATGGCATCCATAGACTCTAATGGTTCCAGTATGGTTTTTTCTAGGTCATACCAAGGGTTACTTGCTACCCAATGATTTTTGGTTCTTTCAATTGGGATCAAATTTATCCGCTGAACTCTGGCCCAGGCCTTACTATTGATAATAGTTAGCTGATTAATTTCCGTTATCCAAACTTCGTGGCCAAGTTCTTGAGCAGCTTCCATTAGTGCGACGCTGGTATCATGAACTGGATTAAGTCGGTCTATGGGGTCTATGATGAATGTAAACTTCATCTTTGTTTGTTCACTACTTCAGAATATTTTGACTAATTAAATAGGGGCAGTAATTATTTTAAAAAAAATACCTATCTCTAAAAACATAAATTCTAGTAAGGCTTTTTTACCGAAATTGATACTAAGGAACAAGAATTAAAATTATTTCTATTTTTCGATTGTATTTAATTCTCTTTCCTAAACTAAACTGCTAAAAGTTTGTCCAATTTCTCTTCAGTTTCCAGTTCGTATAAATCATCACAGCCACCAATATGTTGGTTATTGATAAAGATTTGGGGCAAAGTTCTACCGCCATTTGCTCTCTGGGCCATTCTTTCTCTTTCTATTTCATTACCATCTATTGTGTATTCGTGATAGTTGACTTGCTTTTTATCTAAAAGTGCTTTAGCACGGATACAAAATGGACAAGTTGACCAAGTATAAATTTCTACGTTAGCAGACATAATGGATTACTCATGAGCAATATTTCTCGAGTAATTGTAACATTAAGTTGGTTATTTAAGAATAATTTTAGATTTTATATAATTAATATCAAGTCTCATTATTCGCCTAGTCATCTAAAGATGACTAACTCGAGAGTAGAAAGTTCTTCTAAAAAATGATTTGCTTTTAATATCGAGTTTAATAAGGAGATATTTATAAAATCGAAAACTTTTCTCTGATCAAGATTTGGCGACTTGGGTAACTAACCTATCATAACTAGATTTAGTATCATCCGCCATCCGCCAAGAAATAAATTTCTTGGCTAATAGTAAAAGTCATCTAAAGATAACTAATATCATGTATAGTTGCCATTCACTAACCCTAAAAAAACTTTCTTCCTTCAGGAAACAATTACATAATCAATAAGTTGGGCAAGTCGTTGACGCAAAGTTTCTAAGCCGAGGGCTTTAACAGCAGAAATAAACACTGCCATCGGATATTCTTCATGAGCAAATCTTAAAGTATCTCCATCTACTTCGTCAATTTTGTTAAAAGCAACTAAAGCAGGTCCTGGAATTTCTGGCATTTCTGACAAAATAGTCATCACAGAACGTATTTGACTTTGCCAAGCGGGATGAGAAAGATCGACCACATGCAACAAAGCATCTGCATCCGTAACTTCTTCCAGAGTTGCCCGAAAAGCATCCATCAGAGTAGGTGGGAGTTCGTGAATAAATCCTACTGTGTCAGTAATAACAATTGTTGTGGGGTTTCCAGTGATGGTATCAGGAATAGTCAGACGACGAGTAATAGGATCTAGAGTTGCAAATAGTCTGTCTGCTGCATAAACTTCTGAATTAGTAAGTGTATTTAATAATGTAGATTTACCAGCATTTGTATATCCAACTATCGCCACTGTTGGTACTTTATTCTGTTGACGATGTTGTCGGAGTCGGAAACGGTGTGCTTGTAATTGATTAACCTCCTTTTGCAACCGAGATATTCGTGCATTAATTGTCCGACGTTCTGTTTCTAATTTGGTTTCACCAGGTCCTCTAGTACCAATACCACCACCAAGACGAGACATTGCTTCCCCTCTACCTGTTAGGCGGGGAATAGTATATTCTAGTTGAGCTAGTTCAACTTGTAATTTTCCAGCGCGAGACTGAGCCCGTTGAGCAAAAATATCCAGAATAACTTCAGTGCGGTCTACGACTCTGACTCCAATTTTTGTTTCTAGGTTGCGTACTTGAGCAGGGGAGAGGTCCCGGTCGAATACAACGAGATTTGCTCCCACAGTTTGAACGTTTAGAGCAATTTCTTGAACTTTACCTTCTCCTACAACTGTTTGGGGGTGGGGGTGCGATCGCTTCTGATGTACTGTCTTTAGCACCTGACCTCCAGCTGTTTCAACAAGTTGAGCTAGTTCTATCAATCCATTTTCAAATTCTTGATTGGTCATTTTATCTATTTTTAGACCCACTAACAATACTAGATCTTGTTCAGAATCAACTTCTTGAGCAATAAATTCTCGTTGAAATTCTGCTTCTAGTCCATCAACTAAGTCGATAAAGTCTTGTTTGGCAACCATATCAAGACTAAAAGGAGGTGACACGGTCCAAAACTTTAGTTGTTGAATATTATTGTTTGCCCGTTCCTGTGTGGAGATGGGTAATAGGTGAGCTAGATAAGCTTGTTTAATGTAACCTGTGGCTCCTCCACCCCGACGTTTAAATCCTTCACCTGTGAGTGTTAGTATTACTAAAGCATCAAGTCGTTGAATTACCATTGCAGTTAGAGCAGCTTCCGAAGGTGCTTCTGATTTAAAGTTAGTAGAAATACAACGAATACCACTAAGACGACCTGAACCATAACGAGGTAATTCTAGGGGTGGAATTTGGGTTTGGTGGGGTGTGCCAATTCCTACCCGGATAATTTGTCCCCTACGATTAATATATACGCAGATTGGTTGGCCAACTTCTGTACTGATGGAGGCGACTCTTTGGGCAAACTCAGAGGTGGTTAGGCGATCGCTTGGTAATCTCTGATGGTGCAACCTTTGCAGTTGTTTAAGTTGGCTAGATTTTAGGCCTTGCAGATTTCCGTAGATGGTTTCGATAGGTATTCCTAGCCACATTTTTGTGGCTCCTCCTCTATATACTACTCTAGACTATTATAAACATATAATTTTATTAGTGGGATAATTTCTTAATTATGAGAGGGCTTAATTATTTGTAATAAACACCTATTTTCTACTCCTAAGAACATTTTTTTACTTTTGGTAACTAAGGTATATATATCAGAAAACTTGTCGATTTTCAAAAAAAAAATTAATATATAAACAGAGGAAAATAAAAAAATTATCAAATTCTTAAATTCCTTTAATTTTAAAATAAATGGATAATTAACTAGTGAAAATTAATAACTAATTATTAGGGATCAATATATATTGATATTTCTATATTGATATTTTTTGGCATAAAAAACTTGATTTAATGTAAATTTACATGGGCTTTATTTTGTTATTATTTCTTAACTTTAGGAGAAATTAAAGCAATGACAAATATACTAGCAATTAAACAAAGGACTGCCTCTAGTAAAAAAAAATCTTTAATATTATGGTTTGATGAAGTTGGTATTAATGATATCCCATTAGTAGGAGGTAAAAATGCTTCCCTAGGGGAAATGATGCAACAACTTAGTACCAAGGGTATTAATATTCCCAATGGTTTTGCTACTACTGCCTATGCTTACCGCTGCTTCATCAAAGCACCAGGTTTAGAAGCAAAACTGCGCCAAATATTTGCTGACCTTGACGTTGAAGATATCAAAAATTTGCAACAACGAGGTAAAAAAGCGCGGGCATTAATAATGAATACGCCTTTTCCAGCAGAATTAGAACAAGCAATTACTATTAGCTACCAAACTCTGTGTTACCTTTATGAGCGAGACACAGATGTTGCAGTGCGTTCTAGTGCTACTGCAGAAGATCTCCCTGATGCGAGTTTTGCTGGGCAACAAGAAACTTATCTTAATATTCATGGGATTAAAAGTGTACTGAAAGCAGTTCATAAATGTTTTGCTTCAATATTCACAGACCGTGTTATTTCCTACCGTACTACCAGAAATTTTGATCATTTTGATGTTGCTCTTTCTGTTGGTATTCAAAAAATGGTCCGTTCTGACTTGGCTACCTCTGGGGTGATGTTTTCTATTGATACTGAAACTGGATTTAAAAATGCTGCTTTAATTACAGCAGCTTATGGTTTAGGAGAAAATATTGTTCAAGGTGCTGTTAACCCTGATGAATATTTAGTATTTAAACCAACACTCCGGGAAGGTTTCTCTAGTATTTTCAATAAGCGTCTCGGTACTAAGGCTATTAAAATGGTTTATGATGGGGGTAACTCTACGAAAAATGTACTTGTGCCGAAAGAAAAGCAAGAACAGTTTGCTTTAACTGAGGATGAAATTTTACAACTTGCTCAATGGGCGGTAGTTATAGAAGATTACTATTCCCAAGTTCGCGGTGGTTATACTCCAATGGATATTGAGTGGGCAAAAGATGGGAATAATGGTTCTTTATACATAGTACAGGCGCGACCGGAAACTGTACAATCTAAAAAATCTAGTAATATTATACATACTTATTACTTGCAGGATAAGGGGCCAGTTTTGGTGACTGGTCGGGCTGTAGGACAAGCGATCGCACAAGGTAATGTACGTATAATTCTGGATCAGGAGAAAATTACTGAGTTTCAATTAGGGGAGGTTTTAGTTACTAACAAAACTGACCCGGACTGGGAACCTATTATGAAAAAAGCTAGTGCGATAGTTACTAACCAAGGTGGTCGTACTTGTCATGCTGCTATTATTGCACGGGAGATGGGTATTCCAGCGATCGTTGGTTGTGAGAATGCAACTGAACTATTGAAAGATGGTCAGGGGGTTACTGTTTCTTGTGCTGAGGGAGAGGTGGGTATGGTTTATGCTGGTTTGCTGCCTTTTGAGGATGTGGAAACTGTGTTGGGGGATATGCCTAAAACTCGCACTCGTATTTTGATGAATGTGGGGAACCCAGAAGAAGCTTTTCGGTTATCGGCAATTCCTGTTGATGGTGTGGGTTTGGCAAGGTTGGAGTTTGTTATTGCTAATCATATTGGGGTACATCCTTTGGCATTGCTAAATTTTGATCATCTGGTGGATGAGGTTGAAAAGGCTAAAATTGCTCAGTTAACTAAAGGATATGAGCGTAAGGCAGATTTCTTTATTGATCGCCTAGCTTATGGTATGGGAGCGATCGCTGCTGCTTTTTATCCAAAACCTGTTATTGTCCGCATGAGTGATTTTAAGAGTAATGAATATGCTAATTTATTGGGCGGGAAGCAGTTTGAGCCTGATGAAGAAAATCCGATGATAGGTTGGCGGGGTGCTTCTCGTTATTATCATCCCAAATATAGAGATGCTTTTGGTTTGGAATGTATGGCTCTAAAGCGGGTCAGGGATGAAATGGGATTAGCAAATGTGATTCCTATGATTCCGTTTTGTCGTACACCTGAGGAAGGAAAGAAGGTTTTAGGGGAGATGGGTAAGTATGGTTTGCACCGTGGTAAAGGTGGCTTGCAGGTTTATGTTATGTGTGAGTTACCAAGTAATGTGATTTTGATGGAACAGTTTGCTCAGATTTTTGATGGATTTTCTATTGGATCAAATGATTTGACTCAGTTGGTGTTGGGTTTGGACCGAGATTCAGCATTGGTGGCAGAGGTTTTTGATGAACGCCATGATGCTGTTCGTAGAATGATTGAGATGGCAATTACTACGGCTCATAATTACGGACGTAAAATTGGTATTTGTGGCCAGGCACCAAGTGATTATCCTGAGTTTGCTAGGTTTTTGGTTGAGTTGGGAATTGATTCTATTAGTTTAAATCCTGATTCTGTCTTGAAAACTCGTTTTGAGGTGGCGAGGTTGGAAAGCAGTTAGGTGTTAGGTGTTAGGTGTTAGGTGTTAGGTGTTGGGTATTAGGTTTTAGGTGTTGGGTATTAGGTTTTAGGTGTTGGGTTTTACAGCGGTTTTCATTTTAGTAGACCACAGTAGGGACGTTCCATGGAACGTCCCTACAAGGTTTTGGCTGTGATGAATTTGGTTTACCGATCTGAATTGTCTTCTAGCTATCTTCCCAACTCGTCAAACCGGTCGCTCTTGCTCCCCTTCTGGGAGCGGCTGGGGGTGAGTTATTCTGATAACTGAAGATTTGGGGTGGGTATGGGTGCACAGGTTTTTTGAGTTATTGAGAATATATAGCAACGTGCGCTGGTATATTTGCATGGTACAAGTTGCTACTAATGTAATATATTTGAAAGTATTGGTAGATAGTAGCGTAAAATTGTACTACACTTAAATGCGATAGTAATATGTAAAGATGTGAGTGCTCATTGCTATAGTTCTCGTAATTCGTTTGTTGAAGAAATCTGGGGAATTTGAGAAGCGATCGCCTCCAACAATTTCAGATCATCTATTTGAGAAATATCAGATAATAGCCCGGCATATTCATCACCAAACTTGAATTTCAATCCCATTTCGATTCCTAATAATAATGCCTGTTTAATTTGAATGTCTTTTTGGGATATCTCAATGGCTTTTTGGGATATCTCCAGATTTTTTTCTGCTGCTATTTCATCTCCTTTTTTAATCACATTTCCCGACTTATCGCACCAACGCAACCAAGTACTATTCAGATTTTAAAATACACCGTCCCATAGAGTTAATCCTAAATTAATATCGGCAAACCAAGCATCAATCATATTTGTAGTGTCTGGATATTGATTAAGATTATTAATTAAACAGAGTTTATATTCTAAAATAGGCGATCACTCACCTAATTAATTAACAAAGCGATCGCAACAAGTTTTTAACTAAATAAAAATGCCGATATTAAACTGATAATTTAGGCATCCAAAATAGAAATAACAATGTTACCAGTATTATCTTGTTTATAAACATCTAGAAACAAACCACTAATATTAGTGTTCTCTTTAACAACTAAAGTTATGGTATCGTCATATCCATTCAAAGAGGACCATGTAGCTTTGGTTTCCACATTTGTCTTTAGGTTAATAAATTTTCCACCATATATCCATATCAACACAAATGGTTCAGCAATGCTGTCCCCATAGCTAAATTCTCCATCTTTAATCCGTAAAACATAGGTACCTGGTTCTAAGGTGGCAGATGCCGATTTGTTCTGTAGCTTATCCATTTCTTCTTGAGCTACTTGTAAGCAGTTTTCATTGCTATTAACAGTGATCTCTTTCATCTGAATTTATCTCTCCTTTTTTGAGGTTAAGTATAAGTTTTTTGCCTGTTTAACAAGCTATCTACTTTTATAGCTTTGGATGAAAAATCCTTCGTTTCTATAAAACGCATAGTTTAGGAAAAGTTGAAATCTTTTTCTAAACTGTAAGAAAATGATCCTACCTATTACTAAGTGCTAAAGCTGACCGCTTTTTTAGACTAGTTTAATTGAGCAGGATATTACCTACTATTCTTTGAGTCAAGACTAACATACTATCACAAAGAAAGTTTACAAAGAAAGTTAGATCTAAAAATTTTCAACAAAAATTTCGACTTGCCAGAGGGGAGACTAAAGAGGGCAAAAGGGCAAAGGGCTATTCAAGAGTCCTGGGGAGGGAAACTCATTAGACCTCTGTTCCCGACTCATCACACCAACGCAACCAAGTACTATTCAGATTTTCAAATACACCGTCTCATAGAGTTAATCCTAAATTAATATCGGCAAACCAAGCATCATTTTTAGGTATATAAGAGCTACCATAAAGTTGAAATATTTGCAAGGCAGTTTGGCTGAGTTTTTTTAATGGGTCATAGACAATATAATAAGGGACGCTTAACTTTGCATAGTCTATTAATTTACTTCCTAATTCATTTGTGAGGAGACGTTGTTGTTTTTCGTCAATAAAACTATCCAAAGGAGTGTCATCTTCCAAAATCATATTTGTAGTGTCTGGATATTCATGAGGCGGAAGAGTCAATTTTTCTGACATAGC
>JAKQYG010000360.1 GCA_023356515.1 Trichodesmium sp. MAG_R04
TCCTTTTTGTTTCTTTTGGATGATTATAAATATATTCTAATACATTATTCATTTGGGGACAGCATATATATAATTGGGCACTACAATTTTACCTTAATTTCTATTTTGGAGAGGTCTAATCATAATTAAGGTTGTCCATTGTGAGTTTTTCTTTACTTGCTCCCGTAAGCGATGATGTAATGTTTTATGATTGTATCTATCAACCCTTCTTGATGCCATTGTTATGCCAATAAACTGTTGAATAAGCTGGTAAGTCTTTAGGCAAATCACACCAATTACAACCATTTTTGAGTTGATAAAACACTCCATTTAAAATTTCTCTTTTACTCCAGTCAGGGGGTCTTGTTTTTTTCTTAACAGGTAATAAAGGTTCGATAATGAACAATTCTTGGTCAGTTATATCTGTTGAATATGACAAAATAAAATTTCCTGATTTTTTGTTAATAGCAATAGTTTCAATACTATAACTTTTTTATTCTTAAATCGGTTTTATTCTTTTAGGCGATCGTCTTTCTGGAAAATATCCCAAATTGGTTCTATATAGCGAACCTGCGTAAGTCCCGACTATAAATGGTAATTACCATAAATTTTCGTGTAAAATAGAAATAATCAAAATTTAAAACCATAAAAATGACATCAGAAAAAGAATCCCAAAATCAACCAATCACAAGTAACTCGACAACTCCCTGGTGGTTAAAAATATGGCAGCAACAAAAAGAAAATATTAAAGTTGTAGGCATCGCTCTATTCTTATCTTTATTCATCAGAATATTAATTGCCGAACCAAGATATATACCATCAGATTCAATGATGCCTACCTTAAAAGTAGGCGATCGCCTAGTCATAGAAAAAGTATCTTACAATTTTCATCCACCCGTAACAGGGGATATCATAGTCTTTGAACCACCACAACAATTACAACGCTATGGTTATGACAAAAATCAAGCTTTTATCAAACGAATTATAGGTTTACCAGGAGATATCATTAAAATTGAACATGGTATAGTATCTATAAACGAGCAACCACTTGCTGAAAATTATATTGCTGAACCTCCTGAATATGCTTTGCCAACTTCAGTTAAAATTCCTAAAGATAAATATTTTGTAATGGGGGATAATCGCAACAACAGTAATGACTCTCATGTTTGGGGTTTTTTGCCTAGAAAAAATATTATAGGTAGGGCAATATTTCGCTTTTGGCCTTATCAAAGATTAGGCCCAGTTTAACATCATCAGCTCAGAGGAGATTGATTTCTGGTGAAAGTATTAATGAACAATCAGTTTCATATTCTACCTGTTTTGGTTAAAATTACAGCTTATTCCTAGTATTTGAGATACAAGTATTAACATTAAAACCCAAATTACGGAGGACAAAACGTCGTATAATAATATAAGCCATAAAGCAAAAAGTAAGAATAAAATTATAAATGTGGGCTCTAATATAGCCATTTGCCTACTAATATTTTACCTGACGAAGATAAAACTTCTCTATCAATCTGTTTGTCAAGTTATCAAAAATCCTTATTCTTGATATACCCCCATAGCGATAACTAAAATGACCACTTACCATTGTTGTTGATCTAAAATAGGAGGTAAACTTAACTTAGGAAATCTGTAGAATGTATCTCCTTGTTCATCTATTTCTAGAATCGCCGAAAATATTTGTACTTGACTTTCTAGATATCTCTGAGTAATTTGAGCATCAACTTTAGCAGCGGCAGCTAATTGAATTAGAGAAACTTTACCATTTTGAAGCTGTAATAATCTATAGAAAGCATCATCTAAAATACGCTGCTGCTGTCTATAATTTGACATTTTAACTATAAACGCACCTAATACAATTCCCAACCCAGTAAGTATTACAAATTCTATAATAGCCATTTGATATCAAAAGGAAGAAATAGGAAGTGAAAATTAACTAGAAAACCTCACAAGCAGAAGGAAAAAAAACTAGGAAAACTTATCAATATAATAAGAATATAACAACATTAATTTTCCTAATTATTCTCAACTTTTTTCCTAATTCTATAGAAATTGCTATATAGTTTTCTCGGCTAAATTATTTAATTACCGTTCTTAGGAACCTGCGATTACCTCTAAATAATCAGTTCTATTTTTGTTTCACCCAAGAACGTGGGCCCCATCTAGTCCATAAGCTGTCACGGTCGAATTGAGGCCCTAAGCTTAATTTAAACTAGCATTTAAATCTCGTTTCATAACTAAAACTACAGTGTTCACACTTCATAACATGTTCTGAAAAAAAAGTTTGAGAAGAAGGATTCCTCCTATTCCTAATTCTAGTGCAACACTTAACCGACTACAAGGGTATACACTTTGAATCGGTAAGGCAGATAAATCAAGCACGGCAATTCCCGGTAAAAGTCAGGAAAACCATTCATAGCAATGCGACAGCAGAACCATCAACATTGGCGGTATCTCGCAATGATTTGAGGAATATCCCCAAAGACGCCATCCCCATCTCTCGGCATTGAGTGACCGCAGTGCGGACATTTAAAATGCTTTGAGCCTCCTAAGTTTTTATAAACATGGCCGCACTTTGTATACCACCAGTAAAATGATGACAAGATGAGCTGCAAAGCTCGCAACATCATGTTACAAGTACCGTTTCAATCCTGGTGTGCAGTATATCTGCACTGAGGACATTGAAACTTTTTATAACCACTTAGTTTTTTGTGGATATGACTGCATTCAGGACAGGTTTTGAAGTATAAAACCAAATTTTATAACTAGGAATTTAGGCTTCAGGCTCTACAAGATTTTCCAAACCAGCTACTACCTTAGCGGAGAGAATTGTGTCTCCCTTACTTAAACTTTCTAAAACCTTTCTACCTGAAACAACATAACCAAAAACCGCATAACGACCATCCAATAAATTTATTCCTGCAGGAGTTAATTCTGGTTGGAATAAGAAAAAGAAAAATTGAGAAGAACCACCATCATTCTCAGCTTCAGGTCTAGCCATTGCCACTGTACCATAAGCAGAAAAAGGCAGAACAGGTTGTTCCCGAAAACGACCAATCTCTTCTAAAGTAGAATTATATGTCGGTTCCTTATCTCCCTTAACCAAAATTTCTAATGGGATATTACGGTATTTACCACTATCAGGGTTAATAAAACCAACTTTTGGGCCAGGAGGATCTCCAGCTTGCAAGTAATAAGACTTTTCTGAACGAATAAATTTTAGGCCATCATAAAAACCCCTCCGAACCAAATCTACAAAATTACCTGCTGTAACAGGGGCACTATAACCATCAACAACCAAAGTCAAATAACCTTTATCAGTTTCCATCTCAATAGTAGCGCGACCTTTCAGTTGCGGTAAATTAGAGAACTCTGAAGGTACTTCAAAGGGAAAGCCTACTACCATAAACCTTTCAAGCTGACCCACTAATTTCAGTAGTTCTGCCTGTTGCTTCAATATCTGTTCCCCGTCTTTAGCTTCAGCAACTTCTTTAATATTAGTAATGCCTTGATTGAGTTTAGAAATTATGGCCTCTGCCTCAGATTGTTTTGATTCAGGAACACTAGCGAGTAATTTAGGTTTATTGATCATCAGAACTCTTGATGCAGTCGCAATATCACTAACAACAGAAGTCCAACGTTTACCTCGCAATCTGTTAGAAATATCCTCTAGACTACTTTGTATTTTACGCACAGGTTCATTTTCTATTGGTAGGGCATATCTTAACAAGGCCCTTCCGTTAGTAATAGGATTGCCCTGGGGCAAACGACTTTGACGAGGTGTTTTCATATCAAAGTTCCACCAAGCAGCACTAATACCAACAGATAAAGTAAAAAGTAACAGGGCTAGAATACCAGTTTTAATTAGACGTTTACAAGTGTTAATTATGAAATTGTGCAGATTTAGCATGTTTATGAAATTTTATTTTCTTAACTTATATTACATTGCTGTTCACAGTCTTAAAGAAGTCAGGAGTTTTTCTTGTAACAATAATTTTGATTAACCATCCAAACATATTTTACAAATTAAGACGGAGCCATAAGGATAAAATTATCAATTATCTTGATAAGATTTTTAGGGATAAAAATTAGGTAGGGTTTCCCAAGGTTATGACTGTAAAAATTTGCTGTATAAGGCTTTGAGCTATTTTTCCCAAAAGGCCCAATACCTTGAATAGTTGAAATCTAAATATATCAAGAAACAAGTTAAAGTTATTTTATACATCCCAAAATATCTAACCGTTATTGTGACTCCTCAATCTTTGCTCCTAACTGATAAACTTTTTTTAATATCTATAGATAGTATTGTAGGACGTCTAGCAATTCCCATAGTTATGAGTTGTGCTTGTTCCCCCCAATTATTCCCCTGAAAATGGTGAATTTTTATTAGCTCCCCCTTTTTTTTAGGAGGACAAAGGGCATCTAAAACTGTACTTTATAGATTAAAGAACTGCTATAATACTCAGTTCTAATTGAAATAATTCAAAACCGCAATCACAGTACTATATGATTTCTAGTAATGATTTTCGCCCCGGTGTAACTATAGAATTAGATGGTTCAGTTTGGCGAGTAGTAGAATTTCTACACGTTAAAC
>JAKQYG010000361.1 GCA_023356515.1 Trichodesmium sp. MAG_R04
CAAGGAATTTGCACCTATAGATGTTGTCATCTCCCCGGTTATTAATTTGAATTTACCATTGGTAGGGCCAATAATTAAAGGAAATGAAAGTGCATTACAAGTAGCTCAATGGTTACAACCTCAAGTTATGCTACCTACAGCAGCAGGGGGTGATGTAGATTTTCAAGGATTATTAATATTTTTACTCAAAGAAAAGGGAAATATTCAGGAAATACAGTCTCGGTTGGCTAAAAATAATTTGGCAACAAAGATTATCGAACCAAAGCCAGGAGAACGTTTTGAATTGGAGTTAAAAGAGCGAGCACTAACTTATTAGTGTTAATGTGCTTTAGCCAAGATCTTTCAAAAGTTCCTTGATTTTGAAAGATCTTGGCTATTAAGTACCTAAAAAATATTTACCTATTCTAATTCTTTGGAGTTTTTGGAAAGCAAAGAATTCAACTTACATAGATATGTAATTAATTTTGTGTACTTGCTTATCAATATTTAGTTATCAGCTAACCTCCTGGGTCGGAACTAAATTTGTCATATCCCATAGGGAAAAAGCTATTTCTTTAATACTTAAATTATTTTTATTTTAAACCCTGCATTTTTCAAATTGATGCAAGATGTTGATTTAATTAAAATCCAAGGATTTGTATATAAGTATTTGAGTTTATAAATAGTCGAATTGTTATCAATTAATCACTTTAAAAATGAGAAACATTTATTTTATTATTAGCTTAATATTATCCCTATATTTGATAATATTTAATTCTCATTCTGCCCTAGCTTCTATTCACACATACCCTGAATCTTCTATACAAATAATGTATAGATCTCAACAAAGTTTGCGAGATATTTCAGACCGAGCATGGCAAGCAGTATTATATAAAAGAATCACATCTGGTCAATTAAAAACTTTACGTTTACGATTAGTAGGTTTTCCTGGAATGATAAAATTCGCCTCTTCCCAAAAATTGCAAATTACTACTGGCACTGGTAAGGAATGGTATGCAGAAAATGTTTTGTTAAATTCATCTTTTCCTCCTAATGTTGCAGAATATGATTTTCTGCAGGTAATGAAAAATTTAGATTATGATACTCCGCTACGACTATATTTATCTTTGCAAGATTCTAGTATGGCTGAAATAGTAGTACCTATTTTTGCTGTCAAAGAATGGCGTCAGCTATTTGAAAAAATTTATTTTTGGTGATAAATATTTAGATCAAATTCTGTTTAATTAGTGAGGATAAAGGTAGCAAATATTAGCTAGTAGGAATAGTAAATATGGAGTATAGTTCCACAGAATAAAGAAGTAGTTATAATCCCGATGTTTGTCTATAACTATTGAAAATTTTGCTCTTATTGATTTAAGTTAATTTTAGTTTATGAAAGTAAAAATGAAGAAGACAATTACAATTTGCTTATTAATATTAATTTTGATAAATATTATAAAATTTCCCACTGCATTAGCAGCAGAAATAACACAAGGATCAGAACTTTTTCAGATTCATTGTGTAGGTTGTCATGCCAGAGGAGGCAATATTGTTAGATGGTGGAAGAATTTAAAAATAAGAACTTTGAAAAGAAATAAACTAGATTCTGTTGAGGCGATCGCTTACTTAGTTAAGAATGGTAAAAATAATATGTCGGCTTACAAAGACCGTTTAACAGAAACAGAAATAGAAATAGTATCAGCTTATGTATTGCAGCAGGCAGAAAATGGTTGGCACTAATAGACATAGCCATGAAAAATTTAACATTTTAAGATATATAGCAATCCTAAATCATTTATGAAAAATTACGAGTTTTTTGAAAAAGAGCTCCTGTTTCTTTTGGTTTTTGCCTTCACTTTCTAGCCGCTCGTCTCTTTCAGTTTTCAGATAGGATTGTTATGGTCTCTATGACTTAACTATATACCTGAAGTTTTACTGAATCTCGGATGCTCATAGTTAAAAATATTTCTCAAGACTTGATAATACTATAGAGTAGTCGCTAAATAGATGGGAAAAATAACTCAAACTTAAGAGAGAGCAATAGTTCCACTAATTCAACTCTTCAATGACTATAATATTTATCCGACATTCCGCAGATCTTCATATATCTTTATGTATATTTACATTTTCAAATAGACTTATACCAAAAACCTTGATTTATAGAACTTAGTATCAATAAAATTTATCAATAACTAGTTTTTTATGAGAAAATGAGTTATAGTTCTTTATAATAGTAAAAATCGATGCTCATAGCTATAAGGCTTTCAGGGAGTGCATTCGGGGCGATAGATTAATAAAACTTATCAATTTAATGTTAAGAAGTGCGGAATGTGGGTTATATTTAGTATTAACTTAGATAGGCCTCAGTAAGGATGTTCTACAGAACGTCCCTACAGCGATTTTTTTGGAGTATGTTCCATCTTTCAAGCAAATATCATCTTTTGGAGCTAATGTCTGTTTTGCTTTAAAAATAGTCATTCAAAAATCAGATTGAGGTATTTATTACTCTTTAATGAAGATTTTCCTAAATCTCTATTGACTATAGCAACCCTAAATAGGTTGTAACAATTCAAAAAGTATAAATAAACTCTAAAACTTTTACCCAGTGGCTATTGCCTTGAAATTTATTCCCAAAACTTAGCCAAATTTTTGACACAAATAAAATAGGATTGCTATATATGTAAAATTTTAATTATGATATTATGACAATAAAACATTACAATGCCTATAAATCAAAGGAACCAGTCTATAGAATCTCTCAAATATACTATAAATAGCAACTTTCTAGCTATTCAGTAACTCATCTTAATCAGGAAAATGATAGTATTATGACTGTTTTTCTTGTCGGCGACAAAACAACCTTACCCCATCGTATTCTCGAAAGTAAACAAAATTTAAGAGTGGCTGTATTCGCCAATAAATAAATTTAGCAATAATGGATAATTTACTACAATTAGATATTCCTAAAAGAGGGATGCCAGTTACTATCATCACTGGGTTTTTAGGGAGTGGTAAAACTACCCTGATAAATCAAATTCTGCATAATAAGCAGAATTTAAAAGTGGCAGTATTAGTCAATGAATTTGGGGACATTAATATAGATACCCAGTTATTAATAGATATTAATGACAATATGCTAGAACTTAGTAATGGTTGTATTTGTTGTACTATCAATGAAAGCTTAATAGATGCAGTCTACCAAATTTTAGAAAGCGATAAAAAAGTTGATTATTTAATTATAGAAACTACTGGTGTAGCAGATCCTTTGCCGATTATTTTGACTTTTTTGGGTACAGATTTGAAAGATTTAACTTACTTAGATTCTGTACTGACTTTAGTGGACTGTGAAAATTTTACACCAGACCATTTTGATAGTGAGGCAGCTCTTAAACAGATTTCTTATGGGGATATTGTTTTACTCAATAAAACAGATTTAGTCTCTCAAGATAAAGTAGATTATTTAGACTCTTATATTAAAACTATAAATAATGGAGCTAGGATTTTAAGAACTGAGTACAGTCAAATACCATCATACTTAATTTTAGATGTAAATACATCAAAGCTTCGGCCTTATTTTATAGAAGACAATAAGGATCAGTATGAACTACAAAAAAATTCTCAAAATCATCTAATAAATGATGGCTTTATATCTATTTCATTCCGAAGTGCAAGACCTTTTTCTGCCCTAAAATTTCAACATAATTTTATAGATGAATTGCCAGAGAATATATTTAGAGCAAAAGGAATTCTTTGGTTCCAAGAAAGTGAATCCAAACACATATTTCAATTGAGTGGTAAACGCTATGATATGCAAATAGAGGAATGGTCAATTACTCCGACAAATCAGCTAGTATTAATTGGGCGAAATTTGGACCCATTAATGATTCAACAAAGCTTAACAAATTGTCTAACTATGTGATAAACTAAGACAGGTTCTTTTCAAATAAATATAGATAATAATCCTTATAATTAATCTGTACTTTATATGGAAGAATATCTACCAAACTGTTTAACAAATTATTAAATTTAAACCCCTTCAATTATGACTTTACCAACAGTTCCAGACTTTGTTTCTACCAATGATTTGAAAAAAAAATCTCAGCCTCCGGTTACAGAAGCTGAAATGATGCAAGCTGTAAGAACTTTATTAATAGGATTAGGAGAAAATCCAGATCGGGAAGGGTTATTAGATACTCCTAAACGGGTGGTAAAAGCACTAAAATTTCTCACTTCAGGTTATCATCAATCTCTAGATGAATTGCTGAATGGGGCTATTTTTAGTGAAAATGTCTCGGAGATGGTTTTAGTTCGAGATATCGATCTTTTTAGCTCTTGCGAGCATCATATTTTGCCTATTATTGGTCGCGCTCATGTAGCATATATTCCTGATGGAAAAGTAATTGGGCTATCAAAAATTGCTCGAATTTGTGAAATGTATGCCCGACGTTTACAGGTACAAGAGCGTCTAACAGCACAAACAGCTGATGCACTTCAAGGATTACTTAGACCTTTGGGTGTTGGTGTAGTTGTTGAAGCAACTCATATGTGTATGGTCATGCGTGGAGTACAAAAACCTGGTTCTTGGACAACTACTA
>JAKQYG010000362.1 GCA_023356515.1 Trichodesmium sp. MAG_R04
TTGGATTTTCTCAATTAAATCGTGGCCTTGAGCGATAAACTTGCCCATGTGGGAAATGTCGAACATTCCAGCTTTTGTGCGTACTGCCTCATGTTCGGTGCTGATACTTGTGTATTGTACTGGCATTTCCCATCCAGAAAATTCTACCATTCTGGCCTTAAGTTCGGTGCATAAGTCATATAGAGGTGTACGAGAAAGAGGTTGTGCATTAGATTCTGTTGACTTGGCCACTTGTATGTCCCTAATTTTTTTTGATAAACTCTAATTTTAGGACATTGTGGGTTATTTCAGTTATCAGTTATTAGTTATCAAGAATCATAGAGTTAGGAGGGAATAGCGATCGCTCTGCTATCTTATTGTTGTAGTGCGAGAATCTTACTTGCTACAGGTGTTAGTTGAAAATTATCATAATTTTGTAGGATGTGCAAATAAGCAAGTAAGGAAAGCATGGAGTCTATAGATCGATACCTTACGAATTTTGGTCTTATATTTGCTATTTTAGTAATTTTATCATAAATTTTAATTGGGATATTTAAAGCTAACTACTATATCAATATCGCGTAATCTAAAAAATCCTGAAAAAAAAAAGCGGTTTGTGACGCTCTACTAACACACTCTACTAAACCTGACTCCTAAAAATCCGGATTATTAGCTCTTTTCATTGTTTAATACATTTATACCTGTTTTTTTTGACCAATAAATAAGGTCTCAAACCACTCTTTCTAAGGGTACAAAAAAGGAAATTTCGGATTTTATTGCCTCCTTGCTTTCTGGAGGTACTGATAACTGATAGCTGATAACTGAAAAGACCATGAAGAATCAAACTGATGCTCCTGTTAATTCCGACAATTATTTATTAAGAAGCGTACATACAAACAATTTTCCCCAAATTTTAGACCAGTTAGGTATCTCTTTAGTTGTTTCGACTTATCAAGCAGGTAAATTAATCGTATTGCGCCCTGATAATGGAGTAATTAATACTCATTTTCGCACCTTTAATAAACCCATGGGATTAGCAGCAGATAGCAAAAAAATTGCTCTGGGAACTGCTTATCAAATTTGGGATTTTCGCAACGTTCCAGCAGTGACAGAAAAAATAGAACCCTTAGGCAAACATGATGCTTGTTATTTACCAAGAAATATTCATATAACTGGAGATATTGATATTCACGAAATGGCTTGGGCGAAAGATGAATTATGGTTTATTAATACTCGTTTTTCTTGCCTTTGTACCCTCGGTTATCCTAATAGTTTTGTACCCAGATGGCGACCTCCTTTTATCACTGGATATGACTTAACAGACCGCTGTCATTTAAATGGATTTTGTTTGAAAAATGACCTACCAAAATATGCCACAGCTTTAGGAGAAACTGATACTAATGCTGGTTGGAGAAAGAATAAAGCTAATGGTGGGATATTAATAGATATAGAAACAAATGAAATATTAATGCGGGGTTTATCAATGCCCCATTCTCCTAGATGGTATCAAGAACAATTATGGTTATTAGAATCAGGCAATGGTAGCCTGGCAAAGTTCGATTTGAATCAGATAAAATTAGAAACAATTGCTAAATTACCAGGGTTTACTCGGGGTATAGATTTCTGGGGAAATTTAGCGTTTATTGGTTTGTCTCAAGTTCGAGAAACTGCTGTTTTTACCGGAATGCCTATTACTCAACTTCAAGAAAGAATTTGTGGAGTTTGGGTAGTGAATATTTTAACTGGAGAAACTATCGCATTTTTAAGGTTTGAAGAGGGAGTTCAGGAAATATTCTCTGTGGCAGTTTTGCCAAATATTCGCTTTCCAGAAATTATTGAATGGGATGAAAATTTATTAGCAAGTTCCTATATTTTACCTGATGAGGCTTTAGCAGAAATAATCAAGCCAACCTCAGAAATAGCTATGGCAGAGACTCATTTAGTTAAAGGAAATAAATTATATCAAGAAGGTAAATTATTAGAGGCGATCGCTACATATCAAGAATGTTTACAGTTACAACCAGATTTGACAAGAGCAAAATATAACTTGGGAGTAACTTTAGGAGATAATCAACAGTATGAAGCAGCGATTAATGTTTTAGAACAGGTAATTAATGCAGAACCAGATAATGCCGAGGCTCAAAATAGTATTGCTTATGCTTATAGTCAAAAAGGTGAGTTAGAAAGAGCCATTAAATATTATGAAAAAGCAATTAATCTTAATGGTAATTTTGCCAAAGCACATTTTAATTTAGGCATGACATTATTGAAAAATGGAGATTTAAAACTAGGATTTGCAGAATATGAATGGCGCTGGAAAACAGCAGAATTTACTCCCTTTAAATGTCCTCATCCACGATGGAAAGGGGAAGATATTAACAATAAAACTTTATTAGTTCATACCGAGCAAGGAGCAGGAGATGCTATTCAATTTATTCGTTATATTCCTCTAGTAGCAAAACATTGTCAAAGTATTATATTAGTATGTCCGCCAAAATTAATTCCTCTATTTAAAAATATCCCAGAGATTGATAAATTAATGCCACCAGGAGAACTAGAATTATATGAATTTGATATTTATGTACCCTTAATGAGCTTACCTTATATTGTTGGTACTACTTTAGAAACAATTCCTGCTAATATTCCATATCTTAGATCCACAAATAGTAACCATATAAATATTACCGATAGTCAATATAAAGTAGGCATTGTTTGGAGTGGTAGCCCTACTCATAAAAACGATTGTAATCGTTCCTGTAAAATAACAGACTTTTTACCTATTTTACAAGTACCAGGAGTCAAATTTTATAGTCTACAAAAAGGAGAACTTAGGAAAGAATTAACTCAAGTTACCGGTAATATTCAGATAGAAGATTTAAGTTTTCAGTTAAACAATTATGCTGATACAGCAACAATAATAGAGCAACTAGATTTAGTAATTACTGTTGACACGTCTGTGGCACATTTAGCAGGAGCATTAGGTAAAAATGTGTGGACTTTATTATGTTTTAATCCTGACTGGCGTTGGTTACAAAAGGTTGAAAATACTCCTTGGTATCCAACGATGAAATTATTCCGTCAGTCTCAGTCAAGACAGTGGCAAGAAGTTATTGAAAAAGTTCAGGCAGAGTTGTGGAAAATTATGACAGAAAAAATGATTATTAAGTGCTAAGTAAAACTTTGAGTAATTTATCAACTCAAGACTCAGGTATCCAAACTAGGTTTATTGCCCTAATGTAGGGCTTACTGATTAACCATAAAAGCATTGACAGATTAACAATTTAAGGGTTTAAACCATCTATACTTCCTCAGAATAAGCTCCTCTTTGTGTTATAATTAATGTTCCCAGTGCGGGCATCTTGCCCGCGATAGTTGTACCTCACCTTTGAATATCAAGGCCAAATGCAGATAGTATGTTTCAAGAGAATATTAAATTATTATGAATCAGATTTAATTAATTGTAAGTGAATGTTCCTGCAAAACCTCTAGAGGTAAAACCTCCAATGCTTTTTGATGAGTTGCTGACAAAATTACTGGTGGTGCAACTCCAGAGTTAAGTGCTTCTTTCCAACGAGATACACACAAACACCAGCGATCGCCAGATTTCAAACCGGGAAATAAATATTCTGGTCTAGGTGTACTCAAATCATTACCACGACGTTTAGTAAATTCTAAGAAATCTTCTGTTAATTCTGCACAAATAAGGTGGGAACCGACATCAGACACTCCTGTTTGACAATATCCATCTCGATAAAATCCAGTCATAGGAGAAGTACAGCAAATTTCTAGTTTTTCGCCCAGTACATTTAGTGCTTCTGTCATTTCAAAATAATTATTCTGCAATATAGTTCATTTTTAAGTTTACCAGAGATGAACTTGGGTTTTTTATTCATAAATTCTACTTTTTAGACTTATATTCAATATTTAAATATCCAAGGATATCTTTTAGATATTAGTTACGATGAGTTTCAAGTAGTCTTTAAATCCTTGAAATCTTAGACTCTCATATCATTTCTCATGCATTAATGCTACCCTTGGAAGGCGATAAAAATAATTGGAAAAATCACAGGGGTTAGGTAAAAATAAAATTACACCAATAAATAGTATTTAGAAATATAAAATTCAAGTATAGCAAAGTTTTTGAGAATTGGTCTTAGACAAAGTTAGCAAGTATTTATACTTAGGGGTTGCTGAATGAAGTATAAGTTGTAGGGATAGAAATCAGGAGTCAGGAGTAAAGACTCAGGAGAAACAGAGAATTTATGAGGAGGTAGGGCAAGAATTATCCCTTTAGAACAAGTTGGGCAATGGGAGAAAATTTCGAACCAAGCCTACAAAAAGCCTAAAGAAGATTGGGATTCTAACCTCCATGGGGGGGGGGTAGAATGATAGTTATACGGGAAAAGAACTGCCCCTGATCCAATATTTATAATAGACATCTCCAAAAACACTCAAGCACTTACTGTGACTATCTTTCAAGGAATTAGCGCCTAATCCCCCAGATAGTCATTTTTTACATACTTTATGGTGTTAGAGATAGTTACTGTTAATTATTCACCATATTGAGCTATTGTTTTTGT
>JAKQYG010000363.1 GCA_023356515.1 Trichodesmium sp. MAG_R04
GTTACGGTCGGTAAATTTTAGGGTTTGTTGATGTTGAGTTATGTCTTGAGGGCGAATGGGGAAAAGGTAGGGAAGCGATCGCCCAGTTAAGCACAACAGTACCAAACCGAGAATAAATTTTGACCAGGGTGTGGTTTGTTGCCATTTTTCTCTGCTATTTTTTAATATGTGTTTAGTGATTTTTATCATATAGATTGAAAAAAAGCCTAAAGGTTACTTTCCAACAGCGCAGAAAGCTGCCCAGTAGAATGGTTTTTGGTAGAGTTGCTCGTCAGAATCATGCCAAGTTATTAGGTATTTTAGGTCTTCCTGAATCTTCTGGACAAGCGGTTTTTCTAATTTTAACTCACTTGCCCACTTTTGTAGTTCGGCTACCGTAACATCCCGCAACCATAGTTGGGCTTGGTTGATAGCGATCGCTACATTCAATTCACCTTTTTCAGTTAGTTGTCTTAGTAAATTTTCATAAAATTTAATCATCAAAAAAGCTGTAGCCTTTTCGTCGACATTCCAAAGGCTACTAACAATATTGGAACAACCTGCGTAGAGAAAAGCACTAGATAATCCTACATATTCACTGATGCTCTGATAATCAACCTGACTTGTTTCACAAGCTGACAGAGTAATCAAATAACAATTGCCTAAATCTAGTTCAAATATCTCTCCTAATGTTAAAAGTTCTTGATTAGCTAAAAGTACACCTGAAAACAAAGGTATTTTAGCAATAAATTGACCATGGCAGGAAAAGTGTATACAGTTAGCTACTGTCAATTCTTTACTGTGGTATAAATTAATTTTTGTTGCATTATCTTCAGATAAAATCTTTATGTTAGGGGCCACTAATTTTACTAAATTTTCGATTATGTTAACCTCTAAACTAGCAAATGAGAGGTCTTTAGTTGGGTTTTGAATAGCGAAAAAATGATTGAAGTTCAATTCTTTCTTATATGAGGATACTTTGTCTAATAATTGACAACAAGGAATATAGTTAACACCTGCTTTAAAATAATCTATTAAACAAGTAGATTTAGACAAAGGAAGGGCGTGAATAGGAATTAAATGAAGGAACCAGTGAGGAATTAACAACAATTTTTTATATTGAGTGTTGTAAACCTTTTCAAGTTCTTGTAACTTATCAATAATTTGCTGAAGCATAAGGCTACTTGCCAGGCTCTCTAAACGATAAGATAATGAATTTATCCATTCTTCATTTTTGAGTTTACGTTTAGTCTCATCTTTTTCTTTGTTCAACCCTTCATAACTAGTTAGCCAATCAAATATGTCTTTTAAGAATTGTTGATTGCTTAATAGTAAAGTAAAAGGTTCAGATAATTGTGGAGTAATAATAAAAGTTACTAATGAATTTTCCAAAAAAAACCAACTAATAGCACAAGTTTCAGAGTCGTTAAGTAAAGATTTAATTTCTTGAAAATTTAGTGCTTTTACCTCTTCTTGGAATGAAAAATTAGATTCTTTGCCTTGAATTATTTTATTTTTTTGTGCTTCTAAATTTTTGAGTTGTTGACGCAGTAAGGTGCGATTTAAGAAATTGTTATTCAATTGATAAGTTTCATGAATATAAAGTTGCTGCTTAATTCTCATAATTTCTTGTTTGAGACTTTTTAAACCCTCAATTTCTATGGCAGATAGATAATCTGGATAACGGTCTCGACTATTAATTAGTTCTACTAAGCTACGAGCTTTGTTTCGTTCACTATACTCAAATGCTTTCTTCTTATATTCTGGGTCTGTCTCTCCCAACTTTAAACACATTGAGATCAGATAACGGTAAATATAATCATGTTTAGCAGACCATTTTTGCTTAGATTGTTCATCAGATATTATTTCCGATCTCAATTCTTCGATCTTATCAATAGATCTAGCGAAATTTTCATAAGCTAAGTGGATTAGGTTACTTCTATCCGATCCTTTTGCTATAGCATTATTCAGTTCCAATGTTCTTGATAAGAGAGGCAAAAAAGAAGGAAAAGATGATAAAGTTTCAGCGAGTTGATTAGCAATTGAATTTAACAACTCAATTATTAAATACAAATAATTTTGCCTATGTTCTCGATTTTCATGAGTAATTGTTTGTTCTTTGTTGTCCAAAAAAGATAAATTGGGAGATGAAGCTATTTCTTGTTCTTCGTTTTCCTCCTCTTCTTTTCCTAGCACATTTCTAAGTTCAGTTCGTGCTTGTTTGACATTTTCAAGAATAATTTTTCGCTGGTCAGGAAATTGCTCTTGATTGTAAAAATCTAAAGCAATAGTAAAATCAGCGATCGCCTTCTTCAAATTCTTACCCCGCTCTCCCTGAACCCTTTCTAAATAAGTCAAACCCAGATAGTTATGAATAATCGCCCAATCTTCAGGAGTTTTAACTGAAGTCAAAAAAGAAGCTACAATAGTATATCCAGTCAGAGCAATTTCCAAATTAGTCCCCCGCACCCCTCTATCAAATGTTCTAATTAAAGAACTAATAACAGTAATTCTCTTGAGAAACTCTTGCTTTTTTGCATCTCCTACTTTAGTCAAAGTCTTATTAGACCAATTCTGCAAAACTTCAGGAAAGCGATCGCTTAACTTCTCCAAATTTTGTCTTAAAAAATTGTAGACTACTTTTTCTTGCTCATCAGCTTTACTTTCAAAACTTACCCTAAGTAGCTGATACAGAAACTGATCTAGTTCTTGGGGAGCTAGAACATTTACAACTGGCTCAGGGTTTTCTGGAAGAGCAGGTAATTCATTAGTAGTTTCCTCCATTCTAGGAAAAATGATTCCTCTTAAAACTTTAGCGCTTTTAGTATCTCCTTGTTGTTCTAATATTGATGCCATATTTTTTATGAACTTAGAGTCAATTATACCTGGGTTATTCTTAACAAATTTTGCCTCCGAACCTTCTGGATGCTGAAGAATTTTCTTAATCAGAGCCAGGTGAGCATTATTTGAGTTTGTTCCATTAGGATGAATAGCAGTAGGAACTGGCGATGCTACCGGATGACCTTCTTCTGCTAACCTATAGAAAACTTGATTCCGCAAGTGAGTAGGATCAACTCCCAAATTCTGCAAAACTTTTATTACCCCTCCTTTTGACTCCCTCAGTAAACCCAGTAACAAATGTTCAGCATCAATTTCAGAGTCTTTTAACTGTTCTGCCTCAGTCTTAGAAAGCTCCAAAACCTCTCTGGTGTATTGATTGTAGGGAATTTCTTTGTAAGATTCTGTCCCTGGCCCCTGTATTTTCTCAACCTCTAAGCGGGCATTTTCTAACGTAACTCCAGCGTCTTTTAGTATATGCGCCGCTAAACCTTTTGCCTCTCTGATCAAACTCAAAAGAAGGTGTACTGTCGCTATTTCTCTATGATCAAAATTTTTGGTTTCAAGGTAGGCTAACTCCAGGATTGCATGGACTTCTTTTGTAAACCTATAATACATAGTTATTTCTCCAGTTCAAAGACTAATCATAATTCTCTGTCTGCTCTTTTATCCGTTTCTCATTTAGCAATTAAACAAGTTCATATTTCTTTTTGACGAGGAATTACCCATGCAGATGAAAATATACACCACTAGACATCTCCAGAAAAGGTTCTCAAAGCCTTACCCCGCCGTTCCAAAATCGGCATTTTGGGAGAGGTCTACTAGAGATTTTCTCCAAAAGCGACATCTTCATACAAGCTATCAATGCTAGTCCGAGAGTTAATACTTGCTAGGTAAATTTCACTGCCTTGAGTGTAAGTATGCAATACCCAAAGACTTTCAGCATTGCGATGGAAACATTCTAAACCCTGGCATTTTTGATTAATTAATACGCATTCTTGCAAAATTGGTAATTGCTGATAGTTGGCAAATTTGTCACCCCGATCAAAAGCTTCTGTACTTTCGGATAAAACTTCCACTATTAAACAAGGATATTTTTTATGATTTGGCAAAGCTTTATCTCTGGCGTCGCAAGTGACCATAACATTAGGATAGAAGAATGTATTAGTAGTTTCTATATGAGCCTTTATGTCCGACATATAGAGACGATAACCACTGCCTCGGAGATAATTTCTTAATGCTGAAGCTAGGTTAAGAGAAATAGTCACATGAGCATCACTAGCACCTGCCATTGCGTATACTTGTCCATCAATATACTCGTGTTTAATGGGACTAAGTTCTTCTTCTGTGAGATATTTTTTAGGAGGAATGTAATTTGTGTTTTGCTTAGCAATCATAGTTTTGGAGATAGAGGTATTCTATAATTGTATCATTATACCCACATTCCGTGCTTCATATTGTATTATAAGAGGTTACAAGACAATATCTATTTAATTAAGTAGAATTACTTATGGTCTTTAATCGCTTCAAGCGAGATCATAAAACTGATGATTCCATCCTTATTGAGTATAAAAAAAATGTCTTTAATAGAAAAAATAACAGTTGAAAATATTGTATCCGCTCAGTAAATTGGGGTAAGAAGAGAAAAAGTACAGGTAGTGTTGTAGAATAAGACCCATGACGCAAAAACTATCATCAGAGAAATTAATGGCCACATTACTGCAATCAATT
>JAKQYG010000364.1 GCA_023356515.1 Trichodesmium sp. MAG_R04
CCAAAAACAATGAGTATGAAGCCCCCAGTAGTCCAATCTTGAAATCTTTGCTTGGGGAAAAATCAATAATTTTGCTAGAAGGCGATCGCCACAGACGAGAACGCAAACTCTTAATGCCACCCTTTCATGGGGATAGAATGAAGAACTACGGTGAGTTAATTTGTCACCTGAGTCAGCAAGTAGCTAGTAACCTAAAAGTTGGCGAAACATTTATTGCCCGTAAAGTAATGCAAGAGATTAGTATGCAAGTGATATTGCAAGTAGTGTTTGGTTTACATGACAGTCCACGTCTTGCCCAAATTAAGCCTCTGATAGCCGAGATTCTTAACTTCACTGCTTCTCCTTGGCGCGCAACTATACTATTTTTTCCATTTTTACAGCAGGACTGGGGTAGTTGGAGTCCTTGGAGACGATATCAACGTCAAATGAAACAACTTGACGAACTACTGTATACTGAAATTAACGAACGTCGTGGCCAACTTGACCCAAATCGTACTGATATTCTCACCTTAATGCTGTTAGCAGAAGATGAAGAAGGTCAAGGGATGACCAACCAAGAAATTCGGGATGAGTTGATGACAATGTTGGTGGCAGGTCACGAAACTACTGCAACAGCTCTGGCATGGGCAGTTTATTGGGTTCATAAACAACCACAAGTATATCAGAAGTTAATGAAAGAGCTAGCAACTCTGGAAACGGATACTGAACCCATGAAAATTTTCCGTTTACCTTATCTCACAGCAGTTTGTCAGGAAACCCTGCGAATATATCCAGTAGGAATGCTGACATTTCCTCGTGTTCCAACAAAAGCTTTAGAGTTGCAAGGTTATCACTTGGAAGCAGGTACAATTGTTGTAGGTTGTATTTATTTGACTCACCAACGAGAAGATTTGTACCCAGAACCGAAAAAGTTTAAGCCAGAGCGATTTTTGGAGAGGCAGTTTTCTGCATATGAATATTTGCCCTTTGGAGGTGGCAGTCGTCGTTGTCTGGGAATGGCACTAGCAAATTTTGAGATGCGTTTGGTATTGGCAACATTAATGTCTAACTTCGAGATGGCATTGGCAGAAAATAAACCTGTGAAACCCCAACGTCGAGGGTTGACTTTAGGACCCGCTGGTGGGGTGAAAATGTTAATTAAAGGGCTATCAACCTAACTTCTTTCATGTCTTAACAAACCTTGTTAAGGAATCTAAAAATGTCCTAACCTTAGCACGTAGCGCTATAGTTTGCAAACAGTAATGACTCAACTTTCGGAAACTTCCACAACTGCGATAGAACTCCGTTCCACTGCGCGATCGCAATTACTTTTTAGTAATCAACTTTTCTAGCCTCTTAAAAGAGTCATTTTCTCTTTTTTTATACCTTTTTGGATAAAAAACTGTTTTTGCTGTCTACTGTTTTTGCTATCTATTTAATCATTTCAACTTATTCTTAAATGAATGATGATCATAAAAAATTATCTTAACTTTTCTTTGAATAACAAGTTAACCCTCCTCCGACTTTTTCAGCAAACCCTACTTAATTTTATCCTTAAAGAATTTACCTAAGATATTAAATCATACACCATCTGTAGGGACGAACCGCCACGGGGACTTCGCCATATGAAACGCCACTACTAGTTTCTAGTTGCAAAAATTAGTAATATTGTTTTAAGGTTGAATTTCCTTGGATTCAAGCTTTTTATTAGCTTAGTAAGTATATTAATTAATACAATTAGACACTAGATATGGTGGTTCTCCATAAGTCCTAACTTATTCAAGATTCGCACGAGCATTTCGTTGCAGCATTTCTGGCTTAATACGCCGCAATGCAGAAGCACGAAACTGCCTATTCCAATCTTCTTCTGATATCTCTACTAGTTTTGTTAACTGAGGTGCTAAATTATCAGGGTAAGGTTGAAACTCATCAATATTTGTCTCTTGAGCAAATCTTTGATTCCAAGGACAAACATCTTGACAAATATCACAACCTGCAACCCACCCTTTTAAATTTGACTTAATATGTGGAGGGAGTTCTGGATTTCTATTTTCAATTGTATGATAAGCAATACAAAGATTTGCATCAATAACAAAAGATTCTACAATTGCATTAGTCGGACAAGCTTCAAGACAACGAGTACAACTACCACAATGTTCAGTATGAGGGCTATCCCTTGTCAACTCTAAGTTAGTCAACACTTCCCCCAAAAATACCCATGAACCATATTCTCTAGTAATCAGATTACCATTCTTGGCTATCCAACCTAATCCAGCCTGCTCCGCCAATGGTTTTTCCATAATAGGGCCAGTATCTGCATAATAGCGAGTTAAAATATTCTTGTCTTGCTCTTGCAGCCAGTTTGCCAGAAATTTTAACTTTTTATGCATCACTTTATGATAATCCCTACCCCACCCATAACGAGAAATTTTGCCAATCTCACTACTGTTAGAGTGTTGGTGTGGCGTGTAATAGTTGAGTGCTACACAAATAACAGACTGTACCTCTGGCATCACTGCCTTCAAATTTTGACGTTTGGGGCTACTCATCCATTCTAAATCAGCCTGATAACCCTGATTTAACCACCTTTGTAATCTATTTATTTCTAGGCCGGATTCATTAGCTGAAGCTATTCCAACCTTGTGAAATCCTATTTCTAGGGCTTTTTGTTTAATTTGACTATTCCTAATAGAAGATTTCATTGATGTACTAAAAATGACTACAAATACTGAACTGGTGTCTTGAGATACCCCCGAAGTTGCGCTTAGGCGACAGCACGGTATTCTTTA
The DNA here is from genome assembly GCA_023356515.1 of Trichodesmium sp. MAG_R04. GTDB lineage: Bacteria > Cyanobacteriota > Cyanobacteriia > Cyanobacteriales > Microcoleaceae > Trichodesmium. Next base: position 2,769 of record JAKQYG010000364.1, read on the forward strand.
GCTAGGGAAAACCCAAATCACATTATAACAAATCTGCCTATTATGAGAGGGTATTTTTTAAAATTACAGCCGTCACTAAATATAGCAACGTGCGCTGGTATGTTTACATAATAGATCTTGCTATAAATGTAGTATACATGAAAGTATTGGTAATAGGAGCAGAAATTTGTACTACACTAAATACAATAGTAATGTGCAAATATGTGAGCGCTCATGGCTATAAGGGATTGGGCAATGGAACAAGCCTACTTTTATAGCAGTTGCCACAACTGTTAGGACACTTTTTTGTTGCTAGTTGCCTTGTTTGCCTGTTGCCTTTTAATCAAAATACGATGTCCTAACCCATATGTCCGTTGCTATATAATACAGATCCACCTTAGAAAGACAAAGCTTGAGACTCAATTTTCCGCTCAAAGTATCTATCTAAGTTAATCATCGCAAATTTTTCGGGCAAATGGTGAAAGTTATGTAGTGCGTGCATCTTGCCCGCGTGTGTGTACCTTATAATAACGGAAAGCGCTGCAATTAAACTTATTCAAGCCATTTATATCCAGCCATTGAAAGGGATATTTTTCTACTTACAGGAGATCCTGAACAATCAGGCAAATACCTTATTGCATTTTTTCTGGCATACTTGCTTCCAACTTTAGACAGTTTCTACCATCTATTTGTAAACTATAGTCTACACGGTCCATTAGTCTATTTATAATTAACCATCCATAGCCACTTTCTTGTTTAGCTTCTGGTGTGGGTGGATTATAATCTTTTGCATGATAACCTTGACCATAGTCCCAAATTTCCAAAGCAATATCATTGTCTTTTATTTCTAAGCGTATTAGCACTGGTAAGTGAGGCTTATCTTTATGAGCATGACGAATCACATTAGAATAAGCTTCTGCCAGTACCAAACGCAAACGGTTGGATTGACGAGGCCAATCAATATGTTCTCCTAGCTCTACTTCTAAACTGCTTAATAACCAATGTTCAACAATAGTTAAAAAAATTAGGCTGCTTGGCACCTGAAGCTCAGTTTTCATAAATTCACAGAACCTCCAGAGATAGTATAGTTTGGTCATCTTCCTGAACTTGATTATCAGCTCGGATATAAGCCAATAAACTATTCAGGTCTAATTGGCTTTTATGTTGCTTAAGAAGTTTCCATAAACCTTCTTGTTGCAACATTACACGAGTTGTTTCCCCACTATCAGTAGTTTCTTGAACTACTGTAGCTTCAGTGATGCCGTCACTGGTCAGCAAAAATACATCTCCTGAATCTAAGTCTACAGAACCTGCTTTGCCTTTCCATATTGGCAATATTCCTAGGGGAATACCACGATCTTTAAGGAAATTTGGTACTTGCTCAGAATCTTTGTTTCCAGTAGTCAGCAATGCCGTTTTAGACCAGACCAAAGGATATATGTGGCCAGCATTAGCATACGCTAATAAACCAGTTTCTGGTGTATAACGAGCCAAGACCATTGTAATAAAGCAATTATTACTAATTAGATCATCTGAAAGACTACTGTTAAGACTTTGCATGACTGCGTAGGGTTCTGGGGGACTTTCTTGAGAAAGTTCTCGCCGCATTACAGAAATAGCACTAGCCATGAATAAAGCAGCAGGTACTCCTTTTCCAGAAACATCTCCCAATGCTAACCAAATTTCCCCTTGAGGGTGAGTATAAACTTCAAAAAAATCACCTCCTACTTCTCTGGCTGGATAGCAACAAGCCTGTATCCTGAACTTATCAAAATCTGGCCAACTTTGGCGCAATAAGTTG
>JAKQYG010000365.1 GCA_023356515.1 Trichodesmium sp. MAG_R04
TCATCGCAATAATATTAATGATGAAACTACTCCTATATGGAAATACATCTTTTGCTACTTCAATAAAGTTTTTCGACTTTTATTAATTGATTTTCTACCCAAAAAATATCTTGAAAATAGATTTCAGCAGTATTTAGAACAACAAAATTTTCCCTCGGATATTACTGCTAGAATTAGGCAGAAAAAATTACAAAAATCTTGAATACGGTGGCAAGTAGTTATACCATTTAATGGCAGTTAAAAGTCATATATTCAAAAGCCATCTATTCATATTTTATAGAGTCAAAACTTTGATGCTACAGTAATTTCAAGAAATTATTTCACGTCTAAAGTTTGAAACTATTTGTGACATCTTTAAAGTGAATTGGTACTAGGTATAGCAGTTTTCACATGGCAGACAACTGTAGAGACTTTCTATGGAATGTACCTACAAGGGTTTTTGTTAAAAGAACTGTGTGCTATCTTTATGAAAACAGCTATATTAGATTTTAGGTTTAAATTTACCATAATAATCCTAATTTGTAAGCATTCAACTCTTAGTAATTACTCTTAAGATTAGGGTATGTAAGGTTAGGGAATGACAAACAAGGAATTTTAAAGGATTTGTAATTAAATAATTTTTGCTCAATGTGTGAATAATAATATTTCTGACGAAGGTAATTAGCTGATAGCTGATGGCTAAATGCTGACTATAATTATTTACTTAAATCTAGCAATTTATGATATAAATGTGCGTGTCTTTGAGCTTGTCGTTCTAATGTATATTCAGAAGCAATAAAATTTTGGCAATTATTACTCAAACGCTCTAATAATTCTGGGTTTTCTAATAGCAATTTAACTCCTTTTGCCATATCATCAATATCTTTATGCCTAGCTAAATAGCCAGTTTCCAAATGAAGCACAACATCCGATACACCACCAGTATTAAATGCCACACAAGTTGTGCCACAGCCCATACTTTCCAACACAGTATTTGGGAAATTTTCCACTATTGCTGGGTGTAGATAAACGTCCGCTGCTGCATAAGCATTAGCCAATACTTGGTCATTGCTTGTAAACTCAATCTTCATAGTTTGATAATTTGGATCATCAGCCCAAGAATTTGCTCCTTTTCCCATAACTATTAATGTTAAATTGTCTATTCCACTAGCTGCTACTTTTTGCATCACATCATGTACATATTGGCCACCCTTTCTAATTTCCCAGATTTGATATGCAGTAAATAAGACAACTTTCCTATTACTAGGAATACCAAAAGTCTTGCGAGCTTCTACTTGAGATAGTGGATAGAAAATATTGGTATCAATTCCATTGGGAATAATATCTACGGGAAAATGTCCCATTAGAGGGCTTGACTGGAGGGCCTTTTTCATCCAATTATTAGTGGCCACAAGCACTATTTTTGAACATTTGTAAACTTCTTTTTTGATTCTCCATAGTAGAGCAGTTGTATCTCTACTTAAAGCCGGATACTCATCTAAATGTGGGCAAGCTCCACAACCTGTTTTCCAGCGATCGCATTCATAAGAATAACTACAATGTCCAGTTAACGGCCACATATCTGAAAGCCTCCAAACAACAGGTTTTTGATTACTAATTTTTGGTAAAGCTCTGTAAGTAAAAAAACCTGTAAAACCGTGAAGATTGTAAATTTGTAAAATATCTGCTGATTGAAACCATGGATGTTTCATTAATGCAAATGATGAAGGATAATAAAGGTATTGTAAATTTAACCAACGGTCTATAACCTTCCTCCCAACACCATCACCAAATTTAACCAAGGGATTTTGACTACGGATATCATCTACATCAGAATCTTGAGTGACTTTCCACCTAACTAGCATTCGTGATTTCCAGCTTATATCTCTAAGTCCAGAATGAATTTTATATGCTGAACGAGCAGCCCCACCACTATTATCAGAATAGTTAATATGCAATACATTAGCTGAAAAATCATTCATAATTTTTGTCCTATATCAATTGATTGTTACTGTTTTTTTTACTATTATGATATAACCATTTATATATCAAGTGTGTGAATTAAAATTACCAAATATCTAATTGTTTATTATTTTTTATAAAAGCACATAATAATTACATTTATGCTTTCTCAAACAACACGTCGTTTCCTAGCAAATGTGCGCCAATTAACAGCTAGTAAACTATCTAACGAAAATAGGAAAAAAATTGGTGCAGTCTTACAAAAGCTTCAAGAAACATCTATTGGACGTTGGTATAGTCATAATTCTGCTGATGCCTATATAATTTCATTTCCTAAATGTGGACGTACTTGGCTACGTTTAATGATTGGTAGAGCATTGCAACAGCAATTTCAATTATCTCATCCTAACATTAATGAAAAAACTTTATTATTAGAGCCTTTAGCAGAGTTACACCCAGATGTTCCTAAAATCATCGTAACTCACGATGACGATCCCCATTGGAAAAAACCTGATGAGCTAGAATTATCTAAAAACAAGTACAAAAATACGAAAGTTATCTTCTTAGCTAGAGACCCAAGGGATGTGGTAGTATCTGCTTATTTTGAGCAGAAAAAAAGGGTTTCATTCTGGTTGGAGGGACTTAAAAAAGAACCACATCTTCAGAAATATCAGGAAAGAATTAAAGCTTATGATGGAGATTTGTCTACATTTATTTACGAAGAAATTGGTAGCTTAGATTCTTTAATTAAATTTTACAATATTTGGGCAGAAAATAGACATATACCCAAATATTTTTTGTTAATTCGTTACGAAGATTTACATAAAGATCCTCACAGAGAACTCCAAACGACTCTTGATTTTATGGGAGTTAAATGTGAAGAAAAAGTTATTGATGAAGCTGTTCGATATTCATCCTTTGACAATATGCGAAAAATGGAAACAGAAGGAAATATTAATCTTAAACTAAAAGCTGTAAATCCCAATGATACAGACTCATATAAAACTAGAAAAGGCAAAGTAGGTGAATTTATCAAATATCTTACTGAAACAGAAATTGCTAATATTAACAACAAAATCAACAAAACTTTATCAGATTTTTATGGATACAAACCGTAAGCAAATTAATCACAATAAAAGTCAGCTTTTGTACATTTAAACGACAAATTGATTGTATACCTCCCTTGAGAAAAAAAACTCTAAATTCTCAATTCTCAATTGTCAATTCTCAATTCTCGATTCTAGCTTACTAATACGCATTTTAAATGAGTATTAACTTATATACTATAAGTTATAAAATTTAATTTTACCATTTTTTAGCCTTTTTTAAATACCAATATAGCAATCCTAAATAGCACTGGCCGATTAAATCTTAAAGCATTGACACATAAAGGCTTCAGCATTTTTAGTCACGAAAAAAGTGTCTAGTTTTCGGTCCTGAGAGCTCAAAAAGTTAGTAGTTTGGGCTGACCACTACAGAAAAATTAAGGGACAATTCTTCCAATTACCCCTCCAAGGTCGGGGTTAGGGGTGGGTAAATTCTCTTTTCCTCCCTAGGGACGTTCCATGCAACGTCCCTAACTATTCTTTAAAAAGACTTTTTCAGTAAGCCCTAAACAGGTTGGGTTGTAACAATTCAAAAACTAGAAATAAACTCCGAAAGTCTTACCCATTAACTATTGCCTCCAAACCTATTCTCAAAAAGTGGCAAGATTTTTGACATTAATAAAATAGGCTTGCTATAGCAATAAAAAACTACAAAAGTTCATTCTGATATGTTTAGTATAGAAAATGGGAATAGTAAGTAGATAGGCGTTAAAATTTATCCCTATGTAACAAAATATAAATTTAGCTCAAATCAACTGTAGGTATGAGTTTGGGGTTAGTTGACAAAACTTAATATAGTAGTGCAGGTTTTTTGTGCATACCTAACTTAACTATAAATTGTTATATTTGAATTATTGGTCTTCAATAGTCAATCTCAACCAGAAAAAGTTAGTATTTTCGACAATGGCAAAGAAAATAGCTCAATGTTAAAATGGAAGAAATGAAAAAGCTAAAGTTTAGCTGTTGGAATTATTCAATTTATAGTAAGGCTATTGAAGGGAGCTAATTTTTTAGAAAAGGTAAAAGTCAAAAGGTGTTTTTGTCGCGAGAATTTTGAGGAAATTTCCCCAAACATTTCAGCTTAAAAAGCGGGATTGACAGGCCAATTATTTTGATAAAAAAAACTACAGCTAAATATAATAGCCCTTTACTAAGTAGGTATCTATGTCAAAACCTAAGGTAAATAGACGAATTTATAACAATCTACTCAAGCCCATAAAAAAAATTGTCAGAATTACTGCCAACAAGTTGATTCGCTTGTTCATAAATCCTATGATCAGGCAACGTTCTGATCCTCACTTGACAAAATCAGGGTATGTATTACCGACAGTTACTATGGTGATGTCAATAGTGGTATTACTGACATTTGCAATGATGTTTCGCTCTTTTCAGCGCACCGAACAAGCACTATATTTGCGGACTAATGAAGCAGCATTAGCTTCTGGAGCTGGGCCTGGTATAGAGAGGGCACTGGCCAAGGTGAGAG
>JAKQYG010000366.1 GCA_023356515.1 Trichodesmium sp. MAG_R04
TTTTCTTTCTGCCCTAACTGCATCCATTTTTAAAGTTGCAATATCAGCTAAAGTTGCATACTTTGGCATCAAAATCAAATGAGACTTTTCAATAGGATCTATAGTAATACGAGGAGTCTGTGTTCCCTTGTGTTGAGATAATTCTTTCACCCTATATTTTAAATAATCATTCAGTTTTTCTACAGTTGCTTTTTGACCTTTACTACCTAACCCTTCCAATAATGCATAAGTAAAAGCTCCTTGTTGGAGTTCTTCCAATTCCCAAGAATATTCATTAGGACTACAAGAACAAATAGTAATTACTCCCTTTTCAAGAGCCTCCCGTTCTGTTTGTTCTCCTATTCCCTCACTCCCTCTTTTAGCATCCCCCTCATCTCTACAAGCATCTAATATTAAAACTATATTATCAGCTCCACATTTTTGAAGTTGTTGAATAATATAATTAACAGAAATTCCACTTCTTTGAACATTTGAGTGACCATCAGCAGGAATAAGATAATCAATACCATTATCTCTGCGACCATGGCCACTGAAAAAAAACCAAAAGTTATCACCAATACCCAGAAATGGCTTTTGAAATTCATCTTCTAACAGAAATTCTAAGTTAGAACGAGTTGGGCGAGTCGAAGCACCACCAATATCCGGAGAATAATCTGAATAGTAAAGAACCTCATCAAAACCCGCTTCTTTCAACAAAAAATTCCTCATCTTTTGAGCATCATTAGCTGCATATCTTAGAGGACGAAAGAACTGATATTGCTGAACACCTATGGTAATAGCTATATTAGTCATCCTTTCTCTGCTGTCGTTTAAATTTCAGCTTAATAGCACCTTTCCCTCCAGCTTGGGCTCCATTCCCCAAAATACTAATTTTTCCTTCACCATTTACTTCAACTGAAAGCTCAATTTCATCCAAAGCAATTTCACTACGAGTTTGTTTTTCAGCCCTAGTTAACAACCGCTCAACAACCTCAATTAAATGACTCATTTCTGCTTCTAGAGTCTCTACTGCAACTTCAAATTCTCCAACAGTTTGAGTTTTACTTTTATCTGATGATTTAGAAGAATTTTTATGAGAAAATTTAGAAGGAGATGGAATAATAGTATCAAGGCTTTTGGTTTCAGTGTTATGATTATTTTGACCAGTATTAGGAATATTAGCATCACCGTAAGTAATAATTCTAATTGTGTCTGACATAAAAATTATTGCTCCTTAACTACTATTTATCTATAAGTCTTAAAAGAAGACCAATATTATGAAAGATTTTAGCATGGGTTGAATTTTAATCATCTCTAACAAAGCTGTTAGTAGATAATGTCGGTGAAAATTCCTGCCCGTATACATAAGATTTTGTGCATTTACAGCACTTTTCCAATTAATGAACTACATCGCCATAACCAAAACCTTGTAGGTATCTTCCATGCAAACTCCCTAATGTGGTCGACCGAGATGAAAACTGCTATAAACAACTTATTATTGTATGCCTGGTCCAGAGAAATAAACCTTCTAAATTAGAAATTAGAAATTAGAACTTACTAATAGGGATTTTAAATGAGTCAGGACTTATTTTTGCCTATTGCTAATAATTCATTTTTCATTAATTATTTCTACGATTATTATTTCTAGGATTATTACCACCATCACCACCAAAAAATAAGTTAGAAGCATTTTGTTGCACAGACTGGAAAAACAGCACTAATTCCAGTGAACTTCTAATAGGAAGTGTATATTTATCAAATAAATAGTTAAGTTGATTAATCCAAGTACGATCAATCACAACTATATCCTCATTCTGAAGTAAAATATTTTGAGAACTATCGCCAAATATTGCTTTTTTACCATTCAGTTCTCGCCTAATTATTTTGCTTTTTTTCTGATCAAATCGAATTAAATTAATTGCTTTCAAATTTGCTGAGTCTACCGCTATACCATTGAGAATATCTATTAATCTGCTACCATTGGGAAGATTAGTAGTAGCTAAGGTATCATTAGGATGACTAAAAATACGAACAGTAATTTGTTGTTGACTCAAAGTAGATTTAGCAACTAACTCCCGGTCATAACCAAAATCTGACCCTGGTTCTAGTGCAGGTATAATGACAGCATCCCCATCCTTTAAGGGAATATTAGGCAAATCAGTAGAATTTTGTAAAGGAGTATATAAATCAATTGTTTCCTCAATCACACTACCATCACCCAAAGTCCGCCTGACTAAAATCCTTCGTAAATCAGCAGTTAGAGAAGCACCACCAGCAGCGAACAAAGCAGAGGATACCTGATTTGCAGGGTAATAACCAGGTCGAGTTACTTCCCCATTCACAGTAACAATACCAGTAGCTAAAGCACCTGCCTGACTATAATTAGTGAGTAACTCTCTGTCTTTCTCGTCAGGTATAATAGAGTTTTGAGAAGGTATAATTACTACATCCCCATCTTCTAAACGCAAATTAGGAGGAGAACCACCTTCTTGTAGTGGAGTTAAAATATTTACTATCTGACTAACTACAGAGCCATCAGCTAAAGTCCGACGCACTTCTATCTTCCGTAGGTCCGCTGTAAAGGTTGTTCCACCTGCAGCTGATAAAGCATCTGAAATTTGATAATTTCCTCCCACCGGATAATAACCAGGTCTTGTAATTTCTCCAGCAATTGTGACTCGGACTGGACGTTGCACAACCAAAGATATAGATACTTCTGGGTTAATGATAAATTTACTTAACTCAGTAGTAATTTTTACTATTGCTTCTAATATAGTTAAATCTTGCAATAATACAGTTCCTATTAGAGGCATTTGAATTGTACCTTCTGGACCTATAGCTGTCCCTATATTCAAGTCAGGAAATCTTTGAACTTGAATCGAAAGTTGGTCTCCTGGTCCGAGTAAGTAACGTCTTAATCGTAAATTTGGGTCGGAGTCAAAGTTAGAATCTAAGGGTGGAGAACCTATAGATGGATACTTTATATTAGTTTGTGAAATATTTTGTTTATATTCATTAGATAATTGAAGTTGCCCATAAGCAGTTTTGGGAAAAATTAATCCACCTAAAGATAAGGTTATAGTACTAGAGTAAAAGTTAGCTAAGAATAAAGAAATTAACTTTCGAGAATGGTAGTTAATCATAAATTTTGAACTGGCTTTATATGCCTAACTATCTAAAGATTATTTGAATGCTGCTGTTGTTAGTGATGCTTGAATTTTTTTACCGATAGAGATGAGTTGTGGAAGATAAGGATCTATCTCTTCCAAAGGTTCGATGGGAAACATAATGCTTACTGCTACCCAAGGTACACGCTTTTTTGATAGCATAGCTAGTCTATCAGCCCAAAACCAATCCCCAGGTTCTGGACTTCCTCCTCCCGGCCAAGCATACCACTGCATAACTGCATAAGTTTGTTCTGTTGTCCAGCCTCGAAAGAATCTAGCCTCTATATAAGAATCTTGCTTTTCTAGGTCTGTAGTTTCATTGCTATTTTCTATTATTTTCAAAGTAAATTTAACTCTCTTTTGGGAATCTGTGTTCCAACGATAAAGCCCACTTATATCCATCCATTCTACTTGAGGTTTGTCTTTTGGTCCATTGGGAGTTAAAAGGAAAAAAACTACAGCTTTAGTATCGTTTTTAACTATTTGTGCCAACCATTTATGATTAGCAATTAGTATTTTTTTATGAGATATTGTTGGTAAATCAGAAATAGTTAATCCGTCTTCTCTTATTTTTCTTAAATATTTTAAATTAGTAATTTGGGGTATATTTTTCCATGACCATTTTCCTGTTATATAATCAGGTAAAATTCCCACAACTAAAATAATTAGCAGAAATACTGCTAATAGCACTCGTGAAAGTTGATATTTTTGTATTCTTTTTAATCTATAAATCATCATAAAACTCTCTTGAGTTGTATTGATTTTTGAGATTTACTTCAGTAAAAGCAAATCTGAAAATATATATACTTTTCATATAATAAATAGTAAAATAGACTAACCCGGGGAAGATGCCCGGAATATATGATTTTTAATATTTATCTTGTACATAATTTGTGAGAAATATTCTGTAACTCTATGTCTCATATTCATTTTCATTTGGAAAATTTACTGGTTTTTTTAGATGATTATCTGCCCAGTTCATAACTAGCATTAATAAACCCAATATACAAGTAGAATAAATATCACCACCCCATCCATCATGTAACCAATGAAAAGCTTCATTTTGACCTGTACCATACAGAATTGTTAGTAAAGTATTTCTCAAAATATTTGCACTGACACTAAGTAATGCTGCACTAATTAGTAAAAAAGTGGTCTTAGCACGACTCTCTATAGCTCTATTCCAATAGAGTAGCACTAGAGAAACATAGAGACTGGTAAATAACATTTTTAAACCTGCACAATGGGGTGCAACTTCAGAATAGAAATTAGGTATTTAGATGAAAGTGGGTTTTGTTTAATTCCCTATATTCCTGATGCTTGGCAAGAAACAAATGAAAAAATAGAAATCAAAAGTCAACAAAGTAAAAGACTAAATGT
>JAKQYG010000367.1 GCA_023356515.1 Trichodesmium sp. MAG_R04
CTAGAAATAACTTTGATTCGAGATATTACCCCAATTCCTCATAATGGTTGCCGTCCACCAAAACGGCGTAGAGTCTAGTAAATTATGAACTCTGGGATTCAATGGAAAAGGGAGGTTACTCCGTGGCGCAATTTCATTACGAGTGTGTAGAGTCGAAAACTGACAAAGATAGAAGTCAGTACGGAAAATTTATTATAGAACCACTAGCTCGTGGTCAAGGTACAACAGTAGGAAATGCACTGAGGCGGGTTCTGCTATCTAACTTAGAAGGAACAGCTGTTACATCAATAAGGATAGCTGGAGTTAATCATGAATTTGCCACAATTAAGGGGGTAAGAGAAGATGTTCTAGAAATCATGCTGAATATGAAAGAGGTTGTTCTCAAGAGCTATTCTAATCAACCACAAATTGGTAGATTACGGATAGAAGGACCAGCGACAGTAACAGCTGATCGATTTGATGTACCTTCAGAGGTTGAAGTAATAGATCGCAGTCAATATATTGCTACTCTATCCCCAGGAGCAATTCTGGAGATGGAATTTAGAATTGAAAAAGGAACTGGTTATAAAGCGGTAAATCGTACTCGTGATGATGTAGCAACTCTCGATTTTTTGCAAATCGATGCTATTTTTATGCCAGTTCGTAAAGTTAACTATACGGTTGAAGATGCCCATATAGGCGATTCTTTAGAACAAGACCGACTAATTATGGATGTTTGGACTAATGGCAGTTATACCCCTCAAGATGCCTTGAGTAATGCCGCTGGTATCTTAATGAGTTTGTTTGAACCACTCAAAGATATTACTAATATGGCAGATATTCCATCAGGAGAACCGACAGACCCGACAAGTCAGATTCCAATAGAGGAGTTACAGTTATCGGTTCGGGCTTATAACTGTCTAAAAAGGGCTCAAATCAACTCAGTTGCAGACCTGCTAGATTACAGTCAAGAAGATTTGCTAGAAATCAAAAACTTTGGTCAAAAATCTGCAGAAGAAGTTATAGAAGCTTTACAAAAGCGCCTGGGAATAACTTTGCCCGAAGAAAAAGTAGCTAAAGCTACTTAGAAATTAGGAAAAACGTAAATTATTGGAAATGCTATTTTAAATTTGTACAATTAAGTTCTTTTAACTGCTAATAAAAGTAGGCTAGAAATTAATTATAAACATTTCCTAAACATTAGCTAGAATATTCTAAGTATTTAAGGTAGTCATGCGTCATAGTTGTCGTGTTCCGAAGTTAGGTAAACCAACAGACCAGCGTCGCTCTTTGTTGCGATCTCTGGCAACTCAGTTAATTCGTCATGGTCAAATTAAAACCACAAAAGCCCGTGCTAAAGCTGTACAATCAGAAGTTGAAAGAATGATTACTTTGGCAAAGGATGGTTCCTTAGCATCCCGTCGTCGCGCTTTGGGTTATCTCTATGACAAAAATCTAGTTCACTATTTATTTGAGGAGGCACAAGAAAGGTATGGTTCTCGCAATGGAGGTTATACACGTGTTTTGAGGACTATTCCCCGTCGTGGAGATAATGCAGAAATGGCAATTATTGAACTAATTTAAGCTTTAGAGACTGTTAATTCTCTCATGGTTAATAACCAAACTTTAGTTCAACGTGTTGCCCTGGTGATTCAATATCAAGGTACTCATTTTCATGGGTGGCAAAGACAACCAAATCACCGAACTGTCCAAGAAGAGATTGAGAATACTATTGCTTCTGTAATTAACAAAACTGTGACTTTGCATGGGGCGGGTAGGACAGATGCGGGGGTTCATGCAGCAGCTCAAGTTGCTCATTTTGATGTTCCAGGTCCTATTCCTGCTCATAAGTGGGCTACTATTCTCAATTCACGATTGGCTAATGATATCTTGATTAGAGGTTCGGCTAGAGTAGATTCTACTTGGCACTCTCGGTTTACGGCAATTTGGCGACGTTATCGCTACACTATTTATACAGATAAACAACCAAATTTGTTTGTGATGCCTTTTGTTTGGCATTATTATCAGGCATTTTTAGACACGCAATTGATTCGAGCAGCTTTAAATCCTTTAATTGGCTGTCACCATTTGGCTGCTTTTCAAAGAGCTGGCTCCTCTCGTCCCCATTCTTGGGTAGATGTACAAGGGGTAATGTGTCAAAGGGAAGGTTCATTTGTCCACATAGAGGTTCAAGCAAGTGGATTTTTGTATGGAATGATGCGGTTATTGATAGGATTGCTTATTCAAGTGGGCCAAGAAGAGCTATCGCTGGAAGGTTTTACAGATATTTGGGTTAATCAAAGAAGGGATATTGTAAAGCACTCAGCTCCAGCTAGTGGTCTTTGTTTATTACGGGTTGGTTATCCAGAATTTCCTTTCCCTCGGGAAGTTTGGTATGATACATTGCCTAAGTTTATCCTTGGGTAATTATCAATAAACTAGGCTTTATTGTGCTTCTTGATCATAGACATTTGATTTGTATAGCAATGAAAATATTGCTTAGGAATCTTATTTTGATTTCAAGGCAACGGGAAACAGGCAACATAGATAAAAGAAAGTCTCATAACAGTTGTGGCAACTGCTATAGTGTTTATTTATTTTTCAAAGCACTGTATATATGAACGAGCAAATTAAATTAAAGCTGTTATCTCTTGCATGGATTACTTTGTGCCTAAAAGTAGCTAGTTTTTTTAGGTAACTTAAATAAGGTTGCTATAGCTAGTTAATAGGCAAGTCATCAGTTATAGCGTTATTTTTCAAGAAAATAAAGACAAATATAAACAATTCAAAAACAATAACTAACTAAGAAAATAATGAATAAAACTTACTTGCCACCACAGGATGTCGAAGGTAAAAAATGGTATATTATTGATGCTGAAGGTAAGCGTCTAGGGAGATTGGCAACTTCTATTGCCACGATTATTAGGGGTAAAAATAAGCCTACCTATACTCCTCATATGGATACAGGAGATTTTGTAATTGTAGTTAATGCTGAAAAAGTAGCTGTAACTGGTAAGAAAAGTAGTCAAAAACTTTATCGGCGGCATTCGGGAAGACCTGGTGGTATGAAAACAGAGGTTTTTTCTAAATTACAATCTCGTTTGCCTCAAAGAATTATTGAGGAGGCAGTTTTTGGAATGCTGCCCAAAAATTCTTTAGGCAGAAAACTTCACAGCAAGTTAAAAGTTTATCCAGGTCCTAGTCATCCTCATGAAGCTCAAAAGCCTGAAACGTTAAATATTCAAACTATTCCAGGAACAGAAAAATAATGCAATCAACAGAAAGTGGCCGTGCTATATACTGGGGAACTGGTCGCCGTAAGTGTTCTGTCGCATCAGTACGCTTAGTTCCAGGCACAGGTAAATTGACGATTAATGGGAAAGAAGGTGAACTATATTTGCAATATAATCATAGTTATTTATCATCTGCAAAAACTCCACTAGAAATGTTAGGTTTGGAAAATGAATATGATATTCTGGTTAAAGCGATAGGGGGTGGATTAACAGGGCAAGCTGAGTCAATTAGATTAGGTGTGGCTAGGGCCTTGTGCCAGTTAGATCCAGATAATCGTAAACCTCTGAAGATAGAAGGATATTTGACTCGCGATCCTCGCGCTAAGGAACGGAAAAAGTATGGTTTACGCAAAGCCCGTAAAGCATCTCAATACTCCAAACGTTAATATATTAAGTATAGCTAACTGAGAGGTCAGAGGTTAAATTCACGGTAGGTACTATATTTTGGAACAGCAAAAATGTCCATGTCATGAATGGGGGCTGCTATATATCTCAGAGGAAAAAGTTAAAATGAGTCTTAGCTCCTCGGCGGGTTTACGTTTCATTGGCTGCTCTATAAACCTCCAACTGACTCTATTCCTTCCTAGGAAGGGGCTTTAGGGTTGCTTTATCCTTATCTCAAGTTATTGAAGTCTAGTCTATTGATTAATTAGAGTTTGCTGAAAAAGTATTCTGAAAAAGCAGGGAAGTAGGTAGGAATGTTGTGTGCAATGTCCTTACATAATAACAGGGAATGTTATAGAAGAGAAAGTCGGATATATTTGTTCCTTGATTTTTCTGGCGTGGGAGCGCCCAAAATACTAACTTTTGCAGCTTGGAAGACCAAATAAGGCTAAGACCTTTATGTGTCAATGCTTTAATATTTAATCAGCAAACCCTAATTAAATTCTCTCAAGGAAATACCTCGTAGAATTAAGTCAAAAAATTTAAAAGTAAAGAAAATATTTGTAATTAATTGGAGTAAGGAAAATGCCTAAAGCTAATATTCATCCTGAATGGTATTCAGAAGCTAAAGTTTATTGCAATGGTGAAGTTGTAATGACAGTTGGTTCTACACAACCGGAAATTCATGTTGATGTTTGGTCGGGAAATCATCCCTATTTTACAGGTACTCAGAAAATTATTGATACTGAAGGAAGAGTTGAAAGGTTTATGCGTAAATATAGTAAACAAGAGGATGGTAGATCTAAATCTAAGTCTACTAAATCTAAAAAAGGTAAGGGTAAGAAATAGGGAAAATGTCAATTG
>JAKQYG010000368.1 GCA_023356515.1 Trichodesmium sp. MAG_R04
GTTAGAGTCAGGGGTAGATGCTGAGGAGTTATCATTGTTTGACCACTCAAAGAGACTGAGTTGTTTTTCACTAGACATAATTTAGTTATCAGTTATCAGTTATCAGTTATCAGTTATCAGTTATCAGTTATTAGTTGTCAGTTGTCAGTTGTCAAAATACAAAGGTCAAAAATTAATAGAAAGTCTCAAGATTAAAGGCTATTAGGTAAAATGTAAGTACAAGTAGATTGTAGATTAGATTGAGGCATTCTAGCTTGGTTCCCGTCAAAGTAAACTAACAAATAATTATTGGTGTTAGGTTTCACGATGGTTATACCCAAACTAAATTTTTAGGTGTGTCATTCTAGTACCAGTAGTTGGAGACCAAAATTATGTCATCTATCCATATCTTTAGCGATCGCACTGATGCCGGAAAAAAGTTGGCGGAAGTTATTTTTTCTGACTTTTGCGATGAAAATTTGATTACAAATTGGCAACTTAACCCTATTGTCTATGCTCTACCAAGAGGAGGGTTGCCAGTAGCAGCGCCTGTTGCTCGTCGGTTAGGTTGTCCATTGAGTGTGGTGGTAGCGAAGAAAATTACTTTACCGTCTAGTCCAGAATCAGCACTGGGCGCTGTAACGGCAGATGGTTGTATAGTTTGGTCAAAGCATAAACCACGGAGCTTAGGAGTTCAAGATGCTGTGATTCAAAAAGCACAACAAAGAGCTTCATTTCAATTACAAAAGCTTAGTGTAGGAAAACCTGAAATTAGTTCTCTAGATAGGTTAGTGATTTTGGTTGATGATGGAATAGCTACAGGAATGACTATGATAGCTGCTGTTAAGTCTATTAGGTTACAGAAACCTAGTGCTGTTTGGATATGTGTGCCAGTTGCTCCTCCAGAGTTAGTTAGAAGTTTGAGGAAGTGTTGCGATCGCTTAATTGTGTTGCAAACTCCTAGCCCATTCCTGAGTGTGAGTCGATTTTATCGCAAGTTTACTCAAGTCGAAACTGAGGTTGCTTTAGCTTATTTACAGCAACAGACCGAGTGGTTATAGTTGCAGTTATTTCAATTACAGCAGATTTTGGGCCAATGGTGAAAATTATAGTCATTGTGGAATCTGGGTTATACTAAGTCTGGTTTACATAGAAGGTTTATTAAAAGGGTAAGGCAGGAGGCAGGAGGGTTAGAAGGATTTGGACAAAGTGGCAAATCATGGATCGGATTTGGTATTATGTATATTTTTGTGTTACATTATGAAGTACGAAATGTGGGTTATATAGATCCTAAATAGGATCTATAATCTGTTGTTAATTTGTTGGGTTTCGTTCTTCGACCCAACCTACAGGCTAGACTTAGAAACCCAACTACAGTATTCCCGAGTAATTTATGATCGCTTTAATATATATTTTCTGAAAAGCCAAGTTAATACACTGGCAGTGAAAACTAACATAAGATGATATACCAGTGTGTTTTGACAAAGGAAAAATTCATTACCCAATATAGACTTACATTCTGCTGTTGCATTATCTCCTGTTAAACCAGCAACAACTACCCCTGTACCGACCACAGCAATGAATTCTTGAAAGTTGCGATCGCTCTGAGTTTTTTCTATTTCTGTTTGGCTGCGGATAGCATTAACATTATCTTCTGATAATCTTAATCCTAGTTCAAAAAGTTCTAAGTCTTTTTCAATTTGCAAAAAATATTTCTCTTTGACTAATTTGCTAAACTTTTCTAAAAAGCTAATGTTAGTTTCATGATTAACTACTTTATTTCTAGCTTTCTCAGCAAAAGTGCTTAGTCTTTTATCATAATTACTTAAGTTAATTGTTATTGTTCCTTTTTGAAGTTTGAGAATATTGAGTTCGCTGGCGTATTTATTGATAATAACTTGAATTTTACTCAGAACTTTGCTAATTTTTTGGAACTTATTTGCTTTGATATTCCCTTGAGTAATATTTTCTTCTATGGATTCAGTTATTGTCTGAATTTCCCTAAACTTTTCTTTGATTTGATTTGTTAAAATGCGGCTTTGACCGTAAGCCCAAATAATTTTGTGGTGGTAATATAATAAGCGCATCCAATCTCTATATAATTGACCTAATGTATCGAAAGTTTCTTTGTCTGGATAGATAGCAATAATAATATGTTGAGTTTGAATACAGTTGACAGTTTCTTTGTCTCCTAGTTTGACTATTTCTTGTTTTAAGTTATTATCAGAATATTCAAAAATTGTTGCTCCGATAAATTTGCCTTGGCTGTTAAATTCTATTTTGTTTGTGTTAGGAAAATTTGTGTTAGGAAAAATTGCTTTGTAACATTCTCCGGCAATTTTTTCTATTTCTTCTGGGGTTGTTTCTGAGAAATTTGGTAGGTAAGTGGATAGCATCCAGGTTTTACCTAATGTGGCTTTATTTTCTCCTAATTTTTGTTCAATTTTTTGTTTTAATTCGGAAAAATATTCTGGTGTTTTCTCCTCGGATGCGGCAACTTCTAATAATAGTCCATAACTATCTCCTAATCTTACTGGATAGTAATAACCATTTTCTTGGGGGGTATTAGGGTCTAAGGTAGCAATATCTTCTTTAAGAAGGTGCATATATTCTACTTCTAGTTTGTGTTTTTGGTGATTATCTTTTCCATCTTGTTTTAATTGTTCTTGAACATTTTCATGTAATTTTTGATAAAAATATTGGCGTCTTTGGTCTATGTCTTTTTTATCATCATTGAGACTGTTCCTCAGGTCATAGAGAAATAAGTCAATGGTAGGATTAATAATATTTATCATTTCAGTTGTCTCTTTTCTCAAATTTTATATTTAGTAAAGATGATAAGTTTTTACCTTCACTTTTATAGAGAATGGAATTAGCTATTATACCAAATCCTATCCATGAAAAGCTATAGCAATCCCAAATAGGTTCTGACAATTCAAAAAATAGAAATAAACTCTGGTACTCTTGCCCATTGCCTATTGCTTCCAAACTTGTTCCCAACAAGCGGTCAGATTTTGGACACAAATCAAATAGGATTGCTATAGTTTGTCCAAGTTCTTCTAATACTCTTACCTTCTGCCTCCTGCTTCCTATCTCCTGCCTACTAACTTCTGCATCTGATGAATAAAATTTTTGAATTTCCTAATCTTCTCAATTCCTTTAATTGTTTTTGATTCTTCTGGTAATGATACAAACTCCTTGAACGCGTATGAAAGATTGATAATTCCTGGAATCTCTTCATTTGGGTCATCAAATATGGGAATAGGACGTTCAGATGGTTGCAATTTGGTCGGAATAACTTTTGCTAGTTCTTCTTTACTGGTAATTTCTGAAATAGAAATATTTTCTATTTTGAATTTAATCTCTTGAAAGATTCTATTTAAAGATGGATTCCTGCCAATTATTTCCATTAAGTTAGGTTCAATATCTGTGTTCCAAGCAGCAGGCATCAAAGATAGTTGTTGAGCAATAACAGAGAGATCATTTTTTTCTTTTGAATTTAAGGGATTATCCAATTCGCTAATTGCTAATAGCACAGCTAATAAGGATTTGTTCATTGAATCATTCATTTTTGGTCTCCTTTCTTTGTTGTTTATTTATTCTATAGCAATCCTATCAGGACTTACGCAGTACCGCTATATATGGTGTATAAATTCGTCTTTCTTAAGAGATTACCACTATAATTAGTGCCGTTGCGTAAGTCCTGTACTAATTCCAAGCTCCTCCAAAAATTTGAGTTGAGGAGTATTTACATTTTGTTACATAGCGACAAATTTTAAAGCCTATCTATTTAACTATAGCAATCATATTTTATTTGTCTCCAAAATCTTACCGCTTTTGGAAAATAGGTTTGGGGGCAATGCTAAATGAGCAATAGTTTAGGAGTTTATTTCTGGTTTTTGAATTGTCACAACCTATTTGGGATTGCTATAATAACTGAAAACTGATAACTGTTGAGAATTATGGGCGGAAATTCTTTTATGCAACAAGCTTTAGTGGTTGGAGTTAATAATTATCCATTTTTGAAAAAGGAAAAATTGGGAGATTTGAACCTTAAAGCTCCTGTTAAAGATGCTGAAGCTATTGCTAATATCCTGGAAAAATATGGTAAGTTTAAAGTTGATCGTTTGCCAAAGGAGAATGACGAGGAAGGTGAAGAAAGATTGAGTCCTGAGGGCTTAATTAAAATTGATGACCTCCAACAAGCAATTATTCATTTATTTAAACCGCATACAACAGAGGAAACTCCTGATGTGGCTTTACTCTTTTTTGCCGGACATGGTTATGTCAATACAAAGGGAGATGTTCGAGAAGGTTTTTTAGTTACTAGTGAAGCTCAATTTTCGAACAATATTTATGGTCTCAGTTTAAATTGGTTAAAAAAGTTATTACAAGATAGTCCGGTTCAAAAACAAATTGTTTGGTTAGACTGTTGTTTTAGTGGTGAATTATTGAATTTTGACCGAGAAGCTAACCCTGGCATTGAAGGAAAACAAATTAGTCGCTGTTTTATAACTGCTTCTCGTTCTTT
>JAKQYG010000369.1 GCA_023356515.1 Trichodesmium sp. MAG_R04
GATTCAATGTTGGGTACTTTAAAAGATGTAGATATTAGTACGGATGCAAATTCAATTACAGTCAATGGCAAAACAATAAAATGTGTTTCTGACCGTAATCCTTTAAATTTACCATGGGCAGACTGGGGTATTGACTTAATTATTGAATCTACAGGTGTATTTGTAACGCAGGAAGGAGCTTCAAAGCATTTACAAGCTGGAGCTAAAAAGGTTTTAATTACTGCTCCTGGTAAGGGTGGACAAATTGGTACTTATGTGATGGGTGTTAATCACCAAGATTATAATCATAAAGATTACGATATAGTCAGTAATGCTAGCTGTACAACTAATTGTCTAGCTCCTGTTGTCAAAGTCATACATGAAAACTTTGGCATTATTAAAGGTACAATGACTACAACTCACAGTTATACTGGTGACCAACGTATTTTGGATGCTAGCCACAGAGATGTAAGACGGGCGAGAGCTGCAGCGGTAAATATTGTGCCAACTTCTACAGGTGCGGCTAAAGCAGTGGCTCTAGTAATTCCAGAAATGAAAGGTAAATTAAATGGTATTGCCATGCGTGTTCCTACTCCTAACGTTTCTGTTGTAGACTTAGTGGCTCAAGTTGAGAAAAAGACCTTTGTTGAACAGGTAAATGAAGTTATGGAGGCAGCTGCTAAAGGGCCAATGAAGGGAATTATTGAATATAGTGATTTACCTTTGGTTTCTATTGACTATCGTGGCCATGATTGTTCTTCAATTGTTGATGCTAGTCTGACAATGGTTATGGATGGGGATATGGTAAAAGTTATTGCTTGGTATGATAACGAGTGGGGTTACAGTCAGCGTGTTGTGGACTTGGCTGAAGTTGTAGCACAGAAATGGGCTGCCTAGTGTTTTTGATAATGGTTTTCTGAGCTTTTAACAAAATCAGGACTCGTGGGGGAAAACTCAGAAACAAAGTTTTTTCCTAATATTATGTGTTAAAAACAACGATCTATTCTGGAAACAGGGTTTTGCGTCTGTAAGTCCTAAAAATAAAAGAAAGAACTCCAGCTATTAAAATAGACATTGTATTAGATTTTGCTTAATAGGGGAGAAAATCACAATAAATAACTTTTTCAAATTCAAAAATGTTGAAATCCTTGGCTAAGTGTAAGTTGTTCATTTGGGTAAGTTCCTTGGCTATCTATTAATAAGATGTCGGTGTTGTCTGTAGTTGTACCCACTATGGCTGCACCGGCTCCAATTTTTTTGAGTAATTCTTGGCCACAAATTGGTGGGAGGCACAAAACTAGCTCAAAATCTTCTCCTCCATATAGTGCCCAGTTTAATGCTTGCTCAGATGAAACAAATTTAGTTAAGGACTGAGGAATAGGAATTTGATTACGTTCTATTCTGGCCCCTATTTGAGATGATTGACAAATCTGAATAATTGCATCTGCTAGTCCATCGCTACTATCCATTCCTCCTACTAAGGGAGAGTTATTACTGTCCTTGGTACCACTAAAACTACTTAAAGATAAGCATTCCCATAAAGTTTTTAAAATGTCAAGCCTTGGTTGGGGCCTTTGGTGAGCCAAAATTAGGCCAGAGCGTTCTAGGTCTGTTAGAGATTCACCTAATTCTGGAGCAAGTAATAACTCTAATCCAGCCCTTGATGCTCCATGAACTCCAGTAGCAAGAATCACATTGTTTGGTTGACAATTTGAACGAAGAATGGTGTAAGAAAATTCAAGCTGTCCAAAAGCAGTAATTGAAATCGTAGAAACTGGTGATCTCACAATATCTCCACCAACTATAGGAGTATTATATGGTCGTAAGCATTCAGAAATACCTTTGTAGAGTTGTTTAACCCAAGTAACGGGTGTATCGCCAGTCAAACCAAGAGCGATCGTAATTCCAATGGGAAATGCTCCCATTGCTGCGAGGTCAGACAAGTTAGCAGCAGCACTACGCCAACCGACATCTTCAGGAGTGGTTGTGCGATCACTAAAATGTACTCCATCGACAAGTGTATCAGTTGTTACAACTAATGATTTGTTGGGTTGAGTCAGCAAAATGGCAGCATCATCCCCAATGATATTTTCAGGACAAAAAGGGTGCAATATTTTTATAAGTTCTTTTTCACTAATATCTTTAACTTTGAGCATGATAATTGATCTAAATTAATATTTATGATTTTGTCTTTCTTCCTTCTTTAGTATTTAATAGGGAGGGATAGTATTTCGTGCTGTTGGCGATCGCTAAAAAAAATTAATAATTTTCATTCCTACGGTTGTGCCTATGTACTCTGATAATAGTGTTGATATCAGGCCAGTCAGGATAATCATCTGGGTCTACTCTGATAATTTCCACCATACGCTTTTCCGTCCATCCATGGCCTTTGTTGAGTGTCTGGCAAGATTCACTAGGCTCAAATGAGGTAGAAATCTGACTATAAAGAGTTGTTTGATTGCCTTTAACAGCAGCCAGATAATGGTTTGAGGTTTCGCGTAATTGTTTGGAGTTTTTTTTGTGTTCTCAAAACATCAAAGGAGAAGACTACTCCCTCCACAGCCAAACTCCTAATTAAATTTGGTAAGGCTGTAATTTCGTTGCTGCCTAGCTCTACTTGTATTAGAAGCAATATTAATCCCCTTTCCGCCCTAGTAAGAAGTTACTAAAATAGTAACTGAATGTGGCTCGCTTTCAGGATTATCTTCTTGAGTTAGATAAGAACCTTTCAAGGTTTTACCGTCCAGACTAATGGTTTCACCTACTTCTGGGTTCACACCAAAAAAGTCGGCTAATCTACCAGCATAGTCAAGATAATCAACTCGGAGCAATACTCTTCTAATAGCACTATAGGAGGAAATAGCCTCAACATCGAACAAGTATTTCAATTCTTGATGATGATATTTTAGCCAATTTTCTATGGCCAAAAATCCCTGATTTCCCGCAGCTACTGCGAGAGTAAACAAAGCTAAACATAATTGTAGCGAGTGTCTAGTTCCTTGTTTTCGTCTAGAGTCAGGCATTCCTTCAAAAGCTTTAAAAATAGCTACTTTGCTCATTTATTTAATTTGATTCTAAATTAGCATACATATCATAGCATTTAGAATGAAATAGCCCTGACCTCAGTGAGAGGGTATTTTTTAAAGTTACAGCCTTTACTAAATAACGAATTAGGCGATGGGACAAGCCTACTTTTATACCCGGATTTAGTATCACATACACAAAATAATCTCAAATGTAAACGCTATATATTTTTTTATAATCCTTCGATTTCCGAATCTTCAATAACTTGTAAACCCCTAGGATCTCCCACTCGTAACAAAGATGATTTAGCATCTTCCTGCACGCCCATATCTTCATCTTCTTCCAATGCCTCAATCAAAGCATCAATTGCGCCAGCATAAACAATATTAGAAGGTAATTCTCGACATAATTGACCAATGGCCCATGCACAATTACTTCTTACTGCAGTCATTGAGTCTCTTCGCAAGCCTTCAATTAGTGGTGGTATTGCTCCTACTACCACCTCATAACTTACTTTGGCCATTTGTCCTAGAGAACTAGCAGCCCATAAACGCACTGCTGGAATGTCTGTTCTCAGAGCATCGACTAAAGGGTCTAGAGAACGAGGATCCCGACAATTCCCCAAGGCCCAGACAACACCTTTACGAACATAGCCATTAAAGTCAAAAGTTAATTGTGCAATTAGAGGTTCCACAGCATCTGGACTAGGATTACGGCCCAAAGCATAAGCAGCACTTACCCGTATTAATGGGCAATCATCCTGCAATAGTTGAATTAATGGGTAAATAGCCCGCTGATCCTGAAGTTCACAGAAGAGGCGAGCAGCCATCATCCGTTGAGAAGGTTCTGAGGATATGAGCAATGGTAAAACTTCCTCTGGATCTGGCTTTAAAAATTCTTCTTCTCTGATATGATCCAGAGGACTTTCTGTTATTGACTTAATATTTGGTAAGTTAAGGTTTTTATTGTGCATAACAACAATTTTACTGCTTCTTGCGTCAGTCACAAGTCAAAAGTTATCAGGAGTAAAACGCAGGAAATAGGATAGGGAACAAGCAAAAAAATATTTATAGCAGTTGTCATGAATAGCAGAGACATTTTCCCTCCTCTCACATTTAGTCCGTGGTGCGAATTTCACCTTTGTTAATCCCCATCTGACTTACTTTCATATCTGACTTCTGATTTCTGACTTCAGCTATACCTTGTCAGTTGTACCACATTAATCACCAAGTCTGCTCTATCACTTTCTGACCCCTGACTATACATTGCCAATTCTGGGACTTTTCTAGGGTAACTCTAGGAAAAAAATAGGGCAAAACCTTCCCCTCATAAAATATAAATGCTTAGAAACAGAAGCCTATAATAGTTATATAAGTTTAGTCAATAGACATCTCCAAAAATACTCAAACGCTTATCCTAACTATCTTTAGTGGTGCGATCGCTACTTATGAAGATAGTTAATTTGTACAGTTTTATGGGCATCAGAGATACTTCGTGTTAC
>JAKQYG010000037.1 GCA_023356515.1 Trichodesmium sp. MAG_R04
TATTTTTGAAAGATGAACCACAGTAGGTAGGGAAGAAAGCTAGATCGTTAGTTCCCTTACGTATACAATGTTTGAGAGTATCAATATCTGGCTCTTCTCCTTCTAGATATTTTTCCATTACCTCGTCGTCTTGCTCAATAGCAGTTTCAACCAACATCTCCCGATATTTCTCTACATCATCAGTCATATTTTCTGGAACGTCTTTAATCTCGTACTTAGTTGGATCTCCAGAATCATCCCAAACCCATGCCTTGCGGGTGAGCAGATCCACAACTCCTACAAAATCATTCTCAATACCAATTGGTAATACCATTACTAATGGGTTGGCCGCGAGTATGTCTTTTACCTGCTTGACAACTTTGTAGAAATCAGCTCCTGTCCTGTCAAGCTTATTTACATAGATAATCCGAGCAACTTTAGAATCATTAGCATAACGCCAGTTAGTTTCAGATTGGGGTTCCACACCACCAGAGCCACAGAATACACCAACACCACCATCGAGAACTTTGAGAGAGCGATATACCTCGATGGTAAAGTCAACGTGGCCAGGGGTATCAATAATATTTAATTGATGCTCTTTCCAGAAGCAGCTTGTAGCAGCGGACTGAATTGTAATGCCCCGCTCTTGCTCCTGTTCCATAAAGTCTGTTGTTGCTGCACCTTCGTGGACCTCACCGATTTTATGGATTTTTCCGGTTAGTTTCAGGATTCTTTCTGTTGTGGTGGTTTTGCCTGCATCAACGTGGGCAAAAATACCAAAGTTGCGATAACGAGTGAGGTCTTTTCCCATATTTAACTCTCTTGTTAGATATTACAAAATGTAATTTTAGTATTACACACAGATTATTTATTTGACCAAAAAATAAGGTCTCGCCCCTTGTATAAGGGATAAAAAAAATCAACTTCAGTCTTTTAAGCCTCTAGTTTTAAGGGGAGGTACTAATAACTGATAACTGAAATGACCTTGGTAGCCAGGACAGAAATCACTACATAGATTTCTGCTGGCAGACTGGCCCCTAACTAAGGCTGGATTTCTAAGATATGGTTTGAAATCCTATTTTATTCCTTTAGCTATCATTGCTGATTTTAAAGTCTCTTGACCAAAAATTAGCCCATTAATCACTGCCAAGTTACAATTATATCATACTTAATATGTCCTTTCTCATCAAGATGAGAAAGGATATATCTTCACATAATTAGGAAAACAAAAAAGCTATTCAACTTTTAGCTTTTATAGAAACAGGACTTACACAAAAATAATCTAGTGTTTTCAAATGAGATGTAAATCTATATTCAGTTTTTTTCTAAGAAAAAAAAGTGCTGTTTTCAATACTCTATATCCTTTTTTTTGACACTATTTATGCTTCTTTACCTCCTTTAGCGTTGCTCATTTATCATTCCTTATTACCTTTTTAATAGCACTCAGTTTTTACATCTGAGATACAAAAAACTATAGATATATCCTATACTAATTAGGGGTAATTAACCTTAATATTAGAGATAAATTAAGATAAGCAATGTAGCCTAAATTTATGAAATTGATATTAATTACTTAATAACTGAAGCGTTACCTAAGTATAGTATTCATTAAGGTCAGCTTATCTTAACAATCATTGACAAATAGTATCTTTTCTGATAAGACCGGCCTGAAAGGTTTTTACATTAATTTAGTAACGAAAATACATTCCAATTGTTAAGCAAGAAAACCGATAATATGAAAATTCTATGATGTTTCTAATTCCTTTAAAAGATTGTATTGCAAGCATATCATAAAAATATTGATTTGTCAAGAAAATTTTAGATGAGCTTGCACTGTAGTATTAATGAATCCGAATTAGTGTTAAACACTATATATAGACTTTAAGGGCAAAAAAGCCGACTTTTGTAGTAAGATTTAGTTCTGACTTAATTAACAAAACTTTTATCCCGCAACAAAATCAATAGCTGACGGTTGAATGCTTACCTTAAAACTCTATTATATTTATGGAAATCACAAATTTTCTGACTTGGTTTATATGTATTGGATTGATAGCTAGTGTTGGTATTGGTACAATGATATATGCTTATCGTGGACAAGGAACTATTTCTGTCCTGTTTACACAACCAATATCAATATCATTAGAAGCAGAAGCAGCAGTAAATTTTCAACAAGGATGTGAAGCTTTTCAAGTAGGAAATTATCAACAAGCTATAAAAAAGTTTACTGAAGTTATACAAAATAATTCTAATATTGTTCAAGCTTATCATAATCGAGGTTTGGCTTTTGCTAATCTACGTCAAGATGATGAAAGTGTAGCAAATTTATTACAGGCAGCAGAATTATATCTCCAAGAGGGAAATCAACCAGCGATCGCTATTGTCAAAAAAAATTTAGAGTTATTGAAAGCAAGAAAAGACTCTAAGAAAACTGTTACTTAATTGGTTAGATGTGATTATATTTTAGGAGGTAACTATGGGTAATGGTATTTTAATTGATGGTAATTTCGTTTCTGAAAGGGAACAAGAAGATACTCAAGGCAGATTTATTCGTTCTCAGACAACTTTTCATAATCAAATTACAGCAGATGGTTCTAGTGACTTTAAGGCAGAAGCAGGACGTTATCATCTATACATTTCTTGGGCTTGTCCTTGGGCACATCGAAACTGCTATTATGGGAAAACTTAAGGGGTTATGAAGATGCTATTGCTTTGTCAGTGAGGGGTTGGATTTTTGTCCTCTATCTTTCTCATTATATCAGGTTTTGACTTCTATTCACCTCAGAGAAAAAATTTCCGTAGTGGAGCGACACATATTCATACCTGATCCACTTATGATGCATCACGTTTTTTTAACTCCTCTCTAACAATTCTGCTGAGAGCCTTCTGCCTTATATTTATAAATATTGGTTGGTGTCGAAACCGGATTTAGTATTAACGATGCATTACAGTAGATTCTCTTGAGTTAAGAAATTTTCAGGACTTAGGGTTGGCTGATTAATTATCAAAGCATTGACATATAAAGGCTTTAGTCTTATTTGGTTAGCAAAAAGCACCAGCTTTTCAGTGGTAAAAGGCTGAAAAAGTTAGGATTTCGGGCACTACCATGGCAGAAAAATCAAGGGACAAATATATCCGACTACCTCATCGATACATTCTCTGTTCTTCTGTAGGGACGTTGCATAACAAAAATGCGTTTTCCTGACGGAATGCTGCGCAAACATGTCCCGTAGCGTTAGCGGAGCTTTGCGTTAGCAAAACGTCCCTACCTACTCCCCTGTTCCTTAAAAGACTTTTTCAGCAAACCCTACTTAATGACTTGAAATAGCCCATTGAGAACCCTTAAATTCCTAAATTTTCAGCTAGCTCAAGCCTCCTCCACTGCTGTAGGGACTTTCATGCAACGTCCCTACTCCCTATTCCTGAGTACAAGCATCATAAAGTCTTTGACTATTCTCACTCAAATCACCCAACCATTTTTTTCTAATTCTTTGAGCTTTTTTATCATTAGCAAGAAAATCATTAATATACCTTTCCCAACGAGAATTATCTTTCCCTCCAGGAAGTATAAAACCATAACCCGCACAAAAAGGACGACCATTTTTCTGATTTATAGTAATCAAAGTATAATCATTTTCCCTATCCAGATTCATTATATACACTGAACCTAACAAAAGAGTTCCATCACTGGCAAAACCACTAACTTCACCATCCACCAAAGCTTTAACACCTTGTTCTCTGCTTAAATATTTATTATCAATTTTTCCCTCAGGATAAGCACTCTGTAGATCCCTTTCATTAGTAGTATTCTTAACTACACCAACTATTCCATTGCCAGCATTTACATCTTCTTCTTGCCTACCTTTTTTAGCTAAAATTTGTGTTGCTGTAATAAAAAAAGGTTCAGAAAAATAAACACCATGTTTTGCTTCACGTTCAGCACTAATAGTATTAGGACCACATTCTAAATCTACCATACCACTTGTTACCATATCCCAACGACTTTGGGTAGTTGATGTAATTAACTTTACCATGATCGGGTTAATTGTATTGCCACTGAGACGTTCAGCTAAAGCATAAGCAATATCTATACAGTATCCCGTCCATTCTCCATCATTTCTAAAGCCAAACCAAGGGGAATCTCCTCTAACTCCTACCTTGATCAACTCTCTTCTCATGATTGTTTGTTCTATTTGTGCATGACTAATTTTTTGAGGAAAAATAGCTGCCAGGAATGCTAGGGATGAAACAATAATAATTTTTAGTTTCTTGTTCATAATTCTTAGTTTCAAGGTTAGAATCTTAAAGTGCTTCTAGTCACAAAAACCCATATGGGGTCATTTCGATCATCATGTTCCGGCTTTGTCTCAACAAAAAAGCCAGACGTTATATCTATATTATTAGAAATTCGATAACTGTAGAAAATTTGAAATTGTAAAGAAGTATCTGGATCATTGTCACCATTCTCAATATTAGTCACTTTTGGCTGTTGACCAACCGAAAAGCCTAACATTCCATTTTCAAACAGCAAGTCATTTATAGCTACCGTCACTGCCCAATGCCAAATATCTACTTCATTTCCTTGGCGGTCGCCTGATTTAGCTTCAGCATTACTATAACTAACCCAACCAGAAATAGTAAACGGTGCCCAACGATAGCTAGTTTGAAATCCAAAATGGTTTGCTGAAGTTGCCACACTGCCAAAAGGTTTTTGAGCATTCTTACTCCCTGTAAAACCTGCTACATTAACAGAATCTGCTGTATAATATGCTTTGACATAAGCAAAAGAAAAATCTAAATTCATTGTTGGTGAGACTGTTAACTGAGCATAAGTGCCATTAGTACCATTAAAAAGTCCACCACCTTCTCTCGAGTTGTTAACTCCTTTTGCTAAATAAGCTACATCTAACCTAAAATTATTATTAATATAATAAGTATAACCCAAACCAGCACCCCCTACATTCAAGTAGATAGTGGGATTGAAAGTAGGAAATAAGGCAAGAGTTCCTGTAGCACCACTAATTAGTTTGGGGTTAAGTGAAGGAGCTATAAACCCGAAGTTAAGTCCAGCAGCTCCTACATAAACACTCATTTCATTGTTTAGGTGAAAACTATAGTGTACTTGATTGAGTTTCACTGTGTCATTAGTTTCAGATCCATTAGCTAACTGGAGCATGTCAGTACTTGTCTTTACCCCAGGTAGGTCTCCTAATCTTAAACTAGTTCTGAGAAGATCTCTACCTGTAAAACTGGTATCAAAGCTCAACCTTAAGCTATTGCCAAAGCCTATTTGCCTATCGTCGGTGCTCACAGTTCCACCATCTTCACCATCGCTACTAAAGGCATCATATAGAGCCATGACTACTGTCCCTTTCAGCAAAGTTGTGGTAGAAAACTGATTAGCTTCCAGAATGTCTGTCCGAGTTTCCAGAACATTGAGGCGAGACTTAACATCAGCTATTTCGATAGCAAAATCTTTTTGTAATCGTTGGCTTTTTGCTAAGTCTTCTTGGGAAATATAACCTTCATCAAATTCTTCAATCAGACTTTGAATAACTTGTAAACATTCGTTAAGACTTGCTGCAAACTCGTAACGACTGATTGCTCTGTTGCCACCAAATGTAGCATATGGGGAGGCTAATAAACAACCATAACGTTCTGCTAATCCTTGAAGGGCACTGTAGGCCCAATCTGTAAGTAGGACATCACTAAGTTGATTAACAGAGTTAACTCTTTCTAAAGGAAAAGATATTTCTGAAGGTTGGTTGAGTTGATTATATTCGTCTATTTGACCTAAAATATCGTCATTTACCTCTTTAACTATGGCTGTGCTTTTTTGTTTCGAGTTGTGAACTGGTTGAGGTTTTAATGGAGTTTGGTTGAGGGGGTTGTACTCCTGTATTTTTTCTAAAACCTGGGTAGTTTGGTCAATATCTTGACTTGATGCCTGTTTTTCGGCTTTAGTGCTAGAAGCAATAGATAAAACTAATCCCATTCCAAGAAGGACTGGAAAAACTACAACATAGACTTTATGTCCCATATTTTTAAGCTAATAATTTTATTTATACTAAAAAGATGATTATGATTTTAATACATAAATGATACTTTTTAAGCTTTATAATTGATCACATAGATAATATTATGATGTGGGGATGATAGATCCCTTAACTCTTCTTCACAACTCCTAAATGAAAGTTTCCCTCCTCATATGGCTCCTGATCATAGAGATTAGTTTAAGTTTTTGCCGTCATCAATACTAAATATAAACTACATTCCGTACGACAAAATATAGCATAAGAATAATAATAGGACTTACCTATGAACGCTATTGCTAGGGTGTGTTTCGCTTTGCAACAGGAAAAGCACACTTCGTAACCCACCAAGGATCTATATATAGTACCTTTGCGTAAGTCCTGAATAAGTCAAAACTCAGAACAAAATTACAGTGGTCAATAGGAGTTGATAGTATAAATATTTAAGCAACCTACGAATTTTATACTAATTTTTATCTGACAAATTGAAGTGCGGAATGTAGGATACCACCCTGACTGGGAGCTTGATTTTGGCTATTGTCAGCCGTTTCAATTTGGAATAACTGACACATTCGGGAAGCTTGATAAGATTAATTGTCAACTAAATTATTAATCTAGTTGGCAAACTGAGCTTGATTATTTTGGACAGCAGCAATTTCTTTAGTTAAAATGTCTAATGCTTTTGCGTATTGAGGATCCTCAATAGTACCTATTTTATCACGATTTTGCCGCAAAGTTTCTTTTTGTAAATCTGTCAGGGATATTGTCACATCTGGTATAATCCCCTCATGATTAATATCGCGACCATTAGGGGTGAAATATTTTGCGATCGTCACCGCTATCCCTGCATTCTTACCAACACCTCGCACTGACTGCACTAACCCCTTCCCAAAAGTTTTAGTACCCACTAATATAGCTCGCTTGTTATCTTGCAGTGCACCAGAAAGAATCTCACTGGCACTTGCAGAACCCCCATTCACCATAACTACTAAAGGCTTATCTGTTAAAGAGCTATTATTAGCCTTTTGGCGATCAGTGACACCATTACGGTTGACCGTAGAAACAATATCCCCACCATCTAGCCACATCCTAGCGATTTCTATACTAGCATATAACAATCCACCAGGATTAGAACGTAAATCTAGAATATAGCCTGATACATTCTGAGTTTCCAAATCATCTATTGCCTCTTGCATTTCACGAGCAGCATTCGCACTAAACTGGTTTAAGCGAATATAACCAACTTTGTCTAAAGAACTTTCTTTCTGAGAATACTTAACAGGATGAATTTCAATTTTTGCCCGAATAATAGGGAATTCTATTTCCTGATTTTCTCGTTTAATAGTTAAAATTACTTGAATACCAATTGGACCGCGAATTAGACTTACTGCGTCGTTAATATTCATTCCTTGAGTGCTTTGACCGTCAATTTTGGTAATAATATCTTTAGCTTGAATACCTGCATCAAAAGCTGGAGTATCTTCTATGGGTGAAATAACTACCAATTTTTTTGTATCTTGGTCTTGGGTTAGCTGAATACCTACACCTGTTAGCTCTCCAGAAGTATCTATTTGCATATTTTTAAACTCTTCGGGGTTCATAAAGCGGGTGTAAGGATCGCCTAACCTTTCTAGCATTTCTCTAATCGCATCATACGCTTGTTCGTCACTGGTATATGTTTTATCTAGATACTCGCTGCGAGTTGCTTTCCAGTCTACTTGATTAAAAGTGCCATCTACATAAGTTTTATCAATTATCTGCCAAACTTGGTCGATTAATTCTTTAGGAGCATTATTACTTAATGATGCTTGAGATGAAAGATGAATACCAGCGCCAATTACGGTGACCCCTGTTAATAATAATGCTGTTGCACCAAGAATAAGTCCATGTTTTGCTATAACCATTTTGTTTATTTGATGAATTTAAACAATAATTACTAAATTATATCTATAACCAATTTAGCATAGATAACTATTGCTCACAGTAATACTGAAGCCGGGTATAAAAGTAGGCTTGTCCCATAACCTAATCCGTTATTTAGGGCTTGCTGAATAAATCTAAAAAACTTACACAGTAATGATTTTAGGTGTTTTTAATCAGAAATTGTATCCAATTTTTAGCTAAAATAGACTAAGAAATAGGTATCTATAATGCATACACCATCTACAGAAAAGTAGACCAACGTGACACTCCACCAGAAAATCTTGAACTGCCGTTCAATGGCCAATTATCCCCAGAAAATCCTTGGGTAGTGATGGCTAGTTTAATTCCTTGGGATACATATTGAAGATGTATATGCAAGTTCATTCTCTGTGGAAAGAGTAGCATAAGTCGGGACAACTATAACTAGTCAGGAGATTTAAAGACTCAAGTTGAAGAGTTGAAAAACTACACAGGTTATTGGTTATTACCCAGACTCAGTTCATCCAGACCAAATTTACCGATAAGCGAGAAAACCGAAAATTCTGTAAAGACAAAGGTATTAGAATCAGTGGTGAGCCTTTGGGAAGACCACCCAAAAATATTGAGAAAGAACAGAAAAAACAAGCTCAGGAGCGATGAAAGTAATGGTCACCATATTGAAGGTAAATAAGGCCTGCGCAAAAAGAGGATTTAGTCTAGAAAAAGTAATGGCTAAACTTTCTAAAACTTCCACAACTGCCATAGAACTCCGTTCCTCTGCTCGATCGCAATTACTTTCTTAGTAATCAACCTTTCTACCCTCTTAGAAAAGGCTTTTTCTCTTTTTTTATACTTTTTTTGCGGTGCTTTTAATAATTTAAAC
Organism: Trichodesmium sp. MAG_R04; assembly: GCA_023356515.1. Lineage (GTDB taxonomy): Bacteria > Cyanobacteriota > Cyanobacteriia > Cyanobacteriales > Microcoleaceae > Trichodesmium. The sequence goes on from JAKQYG010000037.1 coordinate 8,794, forward strand.
TTATACTTGAATAAATGATGATAATAAAAAATTATCATCATTTATTCTTAAATAACAAATCAACCATTTTCAGACTTTTTCAGTAAGCCCTAACTATTATTATTAGGCGAGGCTTTAAATCCTCAGTCTAAAATACTACATTTTGATGTGCAGAATTTAGGTTAAATAATTAATTTAATTTAGGAGTATAGTAAAAATAGACTCCCACCATAAACACCTTAAGCAAAGCATCTAAGCTAGGGTTCAACCCAACGCCCATCAGCTTTAATTAAATTAATCAATTCTTCAACTCCTTGGGATTCGTGGACTTTCTTAATTTCTTCCCGCCCACGATATAATGATATATAGCCAGATTGCTTGCCTACATAACCATAATCTGCATCAGCCATTTCTCCTGGACCATTAACAATACAACCCATGACAGCAATGTCCAATCCTGTTAGATGTTTTGTTGCTTCGCGCACTTCATGGAGAACATTTTCCAGATTAAATAAGGTTCGGCCACATGAGGGACAAGCTACATATTCTACCATTGTTTTGCGCAGGCCCAAGGCTTGCAAAATACTGTAACAAACTGGAATCTCTTTTTCGGGTGCTTCAGTTAAAGATACGCGAATTGTATCCCCTATTCCTTCTGCTAACAGTGTGCCAATACCAGCAGTAGACTTAACTCGACCATAATCTCCATCCCCTGCTTCTGTCACCCCTAAATGTAAAGGGTAGGGCATACCAAGTTCATCCATCCGCTTCACCATCAGCCGATAAGCAGCTAGCATTACTGGGACTCTTGAGGCTTTTAGAGAAATTACCAGATTATAGTAATCTAAAGATTCACAAATTTTGATAAATTCTAGGGCAGATTCTACCATACCTTCTGGGGTGTCCCCATAAGTAAACAGCATCCTTTCAGAAAGGGAACCATGATTAACTCCAATGCGCATGGCTTTGTTTTGGTCTCTCAGAGAAATTACCAGAGGTTCTAGAGTTTGACGAATTTTATCACCTATTTCTTCAAATTCTGCTTGGGTATATTCATTTCTACCAGTTTGTGGTTTTTCAAATACATATAAACCAGGATTAATTCGTACTTTATCTACATGTTTGGCTACTTCTAGAGCAATTTTCATGCCGTTATGATGAACATCGGCAACTAGTGGTACAGGTTTGTAGATTTCTATTAATTTCTGTTTGATTTTTGCTAGAGATTTAGCATGGCTCATGCTGGGAACGGTAACACGGACAATCTCGCAACCTATTTCATGTAAACGCCGAATAGCAGCTACAGAGCCTTCCACGTCAAGGGTATCTTCGTTGATCATTGATTGGACTACGACTGGATGACTACCACCGATGGTTATATTACCCACTTTCACAGAACGAGTTTTTCGCCGATGGATCGTAGTGTCAAATTCGGGTTGGTTTTTAGCAGTTTTAGTTGGGTTTGTTAGGGTTTGCATAATATATCTTGATTTTTCTTCTAGGGAACGGCTTAGTGGTTTATTATCTTCCTATATTTCAGGTTGCCATATAACTGCTGAATCTGATTTTTCAATTTGGAGAATGGTAGCGATCGCTTACATATTATCTACATAGTTGTTAAAAATGTAATTGATGCCATGCTATAATTATGACTTTTCTTAGTTTTGGGTTTTATATTTATACTTTCTAAGCTTCTGATTTTCATGTTTCCTTAGGGTTAAGTTGAAATTTATCCCTATCGTAGATGAGAAAGACTATGACGATTATAACCCCTTGGCTGATCGTAAAAACATTTATAGTGCTATGGGCAAGTCATGCATTCAAAAGTCAACCCCTCTGACCCCTGACCCTCCAAGGGGAGAAGTTAGAAGTAATCACAAAGATAAGTAGGTTGCCATGAAAAACCTTAGCTTTATTAAGATTTGTATACTAAATCCCTGGTTCTCCAAATAGTTGATTTGATTAATTTTTACATTTTGTTACATTGCGACAAATTTTAACGTCAACTTACTTATAGTAAAGAGACTATATTTCAAGATTCTTTTTTCGCTTATTATCTGCCCATGTTTTTAATCCAAAACTCAAGTTCTTATTAATAAAGTTATATATGTTTCTTATAGTTATTTTAGTTGTTATTGGTTTATTAGTGTGTTTTATATATCCATTAATTCTGTTTTGTGAATTTAGGAAAAATTGTATTTTATCTTGTCAGTTATATCCTCACATAACTTTATTTCCAATTCTTTTTTATTGGATAATGTTGATAATTATGTATCAATTTTTATCCTTAGAACATAATTGGATTGATTTAATCAAACAGATAATTCCTTTTTTTGCTCTAACTTATTTAGCACTTCAAGTAGAGTTAAAATCTAATGAATTTCTCATGATATTTGAACTTAAAGATAATGCTACGGTAGAAGTCCCTATATATAAAATAAAAAAAATTTTTGATGAGCGTGAATTTATTGACAATTATTCCTTATATTTGTCAGATGAATCTCAATTAATAAAGGATAAAGAACAGAATGTATTAGGATTCTTAATCAAAAAAAAAGATATTTATAACATTTTAGAAATATTACTTAAGTCAAGAGCAAGAATAACAGAAGAGCAAACAGTAAAATATCAGAAATGGGTTAAATTTGTACTTTCTTATGAACTATGGAAAATAGATGCAAAATCATTTTCATATAGCCGTTTAATGTATGGCTTTTCCTTTTATTTTCTTATCAGTACGATGTTAAATACAATTGTATTGTTAGTAAATTCAATATTTAGTAAGTCTCAATTCATAGAACATTTTTACTATACAGTAGGAATTGGCATGGTTTTTATTTTTTGGGTACCGCTAAGATTATATTGTAACACTCACATTAAGCATATACTTTTTGGAAGTAAAAAAGTGGTGACAGGTAGAATAGAACAATTTATTCCTTTAGCACTTTTTGTTTTTATCTTTTTTTCAGTATGGGGAATATTATCTAGCTTTACACAAATAAAGCTAGATACACTTAAAATTTTCTTATTGGCAGCGATGGTAATTATTTGCTTAATATCATCAATGAATTCAAACTTGGTTGATATAACATTTGGAACAAAAAGTAAGCCAATAACATGGGTTATCTGGATTTTTTTAGGTATTTTTTTACTTTATTTGCTGTGAATTACTATGTAGGGTTTGCGGAAAAAGTTTTTTTAGACAGGGAGTAGGGAACCCGCCCCTAACCTCTCCCTAGAGGGTAAGTAGGGAGCCAGGAGTCAGGAGTCATGATAAATAGCAATTACAAAGGAGGTAGCAGCAAGAATTATCTCTTGGTTTTTCTGTCATAGTCAGCCCAAAATCCTAATATGCATGAGCTTAAGCCATTGAAAAGCTGGTACTTTTTCCTGTTCAAATAAGGATATTGCGTTTATATCTTAATGCTTTGAGAATTAATCAGCAAGTCATATGTAGATACAGAACTTCAGCAAATTTAATAATTGTAGTGTAAAGGTCTGAAATAATCGCCAAAAATACACTATATTAGCGTTTTTGCGTAAGTTTTATAGAGAGTTAAAGATTCTCAACTAATATTGAAAAAGTTTAAATTATGCCAGCTAATATAGCCATAGCTCCTAATATAGAGTGACTAAAAATTACCCCATATATATTTCTATATTTTTCATAATTTATCCCCCAGAATATACCAATTATTAGAGTTATAACTAAAGTAGGGATATCTAAATATATCAAGTGAACAAAACTATATAAAATGGAAGATAAACCTATTGATGTTAATCTATTCAAACCAGCTTCACTTAACAAATGAAATAGATATCCTCTATATAAAATTTCTTGAGAGGGTGAAGATATAAAAACAAAAAATAAATAAAAGCCCCAAGGAATTTTTGAATTGTCTATTCTTACCCATCCTACTATCAAAGTAAGTACTATAGGTAACGCAAATATTAACGTTATCGGTAATATATGTTTTATTGAAGTCCTCAAATTTTTTCTAGTAAAACCAAGTTTATTTAATGGTACATTGGTTAATAAAGAATATAAAACTACTAATATAGTAGCTACTTCTAGGACATAAAATCTATATTCAAAAGATATCAGTCCAGTTAATATTAAAAATACTGGGGATATATATATTAGTAAAATTATCAAAAAAAGTTTTATCAATTTATAAGACATATTTTTATTAAGTCAATATTATAAGTTATGATTTATGATAATTTCTTTCTCCAAAATCTAGCAACCATAGTCAAAACAAACAAAAATCTTCTTATGAATAATTTTTGATTGCTTGACTGTAGGAGTTCCTAAGTTATTCATAAGATTTAATACCATATACAAATTTTCTTTTATCTTTATACTTTAAATACTTTCTTGATAATTCCTTCATTCTATAAAAACTTGTTATCCATTTTATACCGCGCAATAAAAAATCAAATTTATATTTATTGAAAGGCTGAGGCAATACATATAAGGTATCAAATAAAATAAAGTTTAACTGTTTCATCATTTTAATGACAACTGGATTACGGCTCGAAGTGTATACATTTCTTTTTCTAGATAAAATCTGTCTGCAAGCTTCTTTAAATAACAGTTGACCTATTCCTTTCCCTCTAAATTTTTCTAATACAAACAAAACAGATATAAAACTCCAATTTGAGCTAAAATCATAGGCTAAACATACTCCTAACATATTTTCTTCTTGATCTTCGGCAATCAAAACATCTTCAAAAGTCAGCCATTCTTTGAGAGAATATCCAGTAATCTCAGTTATCAATTTTATATTTTCTACTAATAATATTGCTTCTTGTTGTGTTAATTTTCTACTGTTAATTTTAAACATTTAAAAAAAAATATAATTTGAGATTAAAGCTTACACTCTTTGATTAAAAGAGGAATTCAAGAATAAAGATTAATTTCACTTTTTTCTGGCAAAGTAATTTCGTAATTCACTGTGAATAAAACTGTATCGACCACCAACTCTTTGTAAAAACATTAAGGATGCAGACTGCTCTAAAAAATGATTGATATTCCATCTAATAATACCACCTCTATATAGAACTAGCCTAAGTATATAATGCTGAATACAGGCATTGCCACCATTAACCATTCCTGCACATAATCCAAAACTAATCGCTGCTAACTGAGCGCAGTCAAACGCATCATTCCAGCCATTAATAGCTAAACATATAGAACCAAATATTAAAGCACCAACAAACCCATAAACTAACGTAAAAACCATAGCATTTAAAGCAGAATCCTTAATACCTTGATTAGGAATTTGCTTATCTCCAATTTCAGCTATATCAGCATTAGCTATTCCTCCAAATAATGCACCTATTAGGAAACCTGTTAAGGCAAGAGTCACTCCGTCAACTAATCCATCGTACAACCAATCAACTACAATGCCTAGTATTCCTCCAATACCTCCAAAAATAAAACCTGCCAGTTCATTGTATCTAACACCTTTTTGAATAAAACTTTCAGTTACTTCTATTGTTTGACTAAGGCCACCACGCACTCCAATTGTTAATCCAAAAACTACTCCTAAAATTATTGCAATTACTAACTGATATTTTTCATATCCAATTTGCCAAAAAACTACACAAAAAAGAATAATAAAAATAATAGTTATCCCAATTATGTATCTTATTCTTCTAATATTATTTTCCAGCCAAGCTGGTTGTAATTCTTCAATACAAAATTCAGTCATATAATTTTTTTGCATTTTTCTAGCTAACCAACTTAGTTGTTGTTCTATTTTAGTTTTGTCGAAATCTTTTATAGTTTCGTCATAATTTTTATATCCTCCTTGATTTTTTATTTTCTCCTCAACATATGACTTAAATAGCGTATCTAAAGGAGCTTCGCTTGATTCAAGCTGTTTGTCTTTCATTGTGGGGTAAGCATCAATACATAAATTTAAAAAAAGAGGATTTTGTGATATTTCTTTTATTTCATTATTATTATTAATATAATCAAGAAAATCATTATAGTCCTTGTTTTCTATATTTTTAAGATATTCTTTAATTTGAATTTCATCTAATGGCTGCAAACAAATAGCACCATTTAACTTAAGTTTATAATTCCCAAATTCATAAGAGCTTAATCGACAACATATAACAAAGCTAATTGTTGATGTTTCCAAGAATTTATTTATTTCTTCAAAACAAGAATCTAATAATTTAGGATTAACTTCATCAAACTCGTCAACCAGTGGTATTATTTGACGCCCATTAATTAATTTTCGACCAAGTTTATTTTTGATTCCATGTACTCTTTTTAGCTGTTCTAACAACCAATCAAAAAATGGTATACTTGAATCTTTCCAGTATGAAAGTTTAAATAAGACTGGAACAGGTTTGTTTTTATCTTGTTTAGCTTGATTAATCAAAGCTTCTGCTAATTCAATCATTGTTGTTGTTTTCCCACTTCCTGCTTCTCCAGTAATTAATAATTTATGTCCAATTTCATAACTGTTAAAAATATCTATAATCGGAGTTTCTAGGAAAGGATCATATTTTTTTTGACGCATTGATGGAGAATTTTTTCTTATTACTAGGTCATCTCTATTTTCCTTTAATAAATTTATTCGTCTTTCTTTAAGCAAAGTAAGAAGTTGTTCAATATCCGTTTCTATACTATCTAGTAAAATGTTTTTTGATTTTGATTCTTCGTCTGGTACATTTACTATTTGTGTAGAGTTAATATTTATATCACCAGAAGCTGTTGCATTTTCACCAATACTTTGCTTGATATTGATAGGTGGTTCACTACCCTGTAAATTTTCGAAAGCAACTTCTACGAACTTTTTAAAATTTCTACAACTTCTACGAACTTTTAAATTTCTAAACATTTATTAAACTTCTCACACTTGCATGTCTATATATTTAATTCTAATGTCCTTTACCTTTTTTTAGCGCTGCTGAATTAAGTGTTAATAATAACCCTCAATAGTAACCCTCAAAGTCAGCAAACTTATATAAAAAAACTACATAATCAGCAACGCCAATTTTTTAACTAATTTTCTTGACTCAAATTATCTAAATCAATATCTTTAGCCTTAAAATTAGTAAACATTTCTTGATGTTGACCACCTTTTTGCTTAATATCTTTGGCTTTAAGATTGCCTTCTAATTCAAATCCACTAGCTATTATTTGACGACCACCTTCAAGATTTTCTAGCTGCTCTTTGAGTTCTACAAGCTTTT
>JAKQYG010000370.1 GCA_023356515.1 Trichodesmium sp. MAG_R04
CTATAATCTCGTTTTATTGTCAGAAATTACCCATTGTCTTTATTTATACTACTTGGATTTAAAACTGAATTATATCCAAATAACCAGTATAAAATACTTAATATTAATGCAGCAAGAAATATATTAGTTGCGGGTGGGCATACCGAGACAGAAAACGGACAGGTCAGCCAGCATAAGACTACTGCCAAAGTAGCAGCAACCTGTGAGATGTGAACCCGCTAAGGAGCTAGGGCTCGGTAAAAACCCAGCACCTTTAGGCCGGGAAGGATGTCAAAAAGAATATAATACTATTCCCAAATAAGCCCTATCAGGTTTTAGGAAAAAAGTTATGGCCAAAACTAATTCCCCATTATCCGAAAAACTGACATGTTTAACTATATTAGATACTAAAAATATCCAAACTTTTTCCCCATCCAAGGGAATTTTTAGCATCTTTTCAGCATTCCCAGAATATGACCGTGGTAACAGACTGTATGAAATGGGTAGATACGAGTCAGCTATTCCCTACTATGAAGATGCAGTGAAAATTAAGCCAAACTGGGCAATAGGTTGGTTAAAGTTAGCTGATACCTTATATAAACTGCAAAAGTATGAACAAGCAGTGGAAGCTTATAAAATCTGCCTATCCCTCAAACCCAACACCTATCAAGCTTGGAATAGTTACGGAGTTATATTATCTAACTTAAAGCAGTATGAAGAAGCGATCGCCTGTTTTGACAAAGGAATCAAAATTAATCCAAATAATTATGAACTATGGTTTAATAAAGCAATTATTTTAACTGAATTAGAACAATATTTACCTGCTATTTATTGTTATAAAGAAGCACTGAAAATACAACCAATGAAAGGAGAGATTTGGTATGCTCAAGGCCAAGCTTTATTAAATCTACAAAAATATCCTGAAGCATTAGCAGCTTATGATTGTGCTGTGAAATTGCAGCCTAATAATTATTATATTTGGTTTAACAGAGGATTAGCTTTATTTAAAACTCGACGTTATGCAGAAGCAGTTATTAGTTATGACCATGCAATAGAATTACAACCAGACAATTATTTAGCTTGGTTTAACTTAGGTATTGCTCAAAGTCAACTACATAAATATCACAATGCAGTTTCTTCTTTTAATAAAGCAATTAAATTAAATCCCGATGATTATGAAACTTGGTATCATAAAGGATTAGCTTTAAAGCATCACTGGAAAGAAGGAGGAGTTGCTTGTTTTGATAAGGCAATTAATTTTAATTCTAATGTAGCGAAAATTTGGATTAGTCGTGGTTATATTTTATTAGAATTATTTAAGTATAGTGAGGCATTAGAATCTTTTAATCAGGCAATTACAATTAATTCTAATTATCCAGAAGCTTGGTTAGGTAGAGGCAAAATATGGATGGCACTAGGTAAATATAATGAAGCTCTTATTGCTTATGGTCATGCCATTAGTATTGAGCCATATTTTTTAGAGGCTTGGAATTCTCGAGGTGAAGCATTAGAAAAACTCCAGAATTATGATCAAGCATTGGCGGCTTATGACAAAGTGATCAACATGAGTTTTCAACAAGGAGTTTCTTGTGCTAAAGTAGGTTTACAAAGAGGTGCAGCTTTAGAAAAGTTAAAGCGATATGCTGAAGCAATAGCAGCTTATGATTGGGTAATTGGAAAACAGCCAGATAATTTTGATGCTTGGTTAAACCGGGGATTAAATTTAGAAAAACTGGCAAGTTATGAAGAAGCTGTTTTTAGTTATAATCAAGCTATTAGTATTTGGCCGAGTAATTATCAAGCTTGTTCACAATTAGCTTTGATGCTAGAAAAATTAGAGAGGTATGAAGAGGCGATCATTATCTATGACCAAATAGTTTCTTTAAGACCTAGTAATCATCAAATTTGGTTTCAAAGAGGATTAATTTTGGAAAGATTAGGATATATTCACGACGCTGTTAGTTCTTACAACATTGTATTAGAAATTAAGCCTGATTATTACAAAGCAATTGAAAGAAAAAAAGAATTAAAATTAATTAGTTAGGGCTCGCTGAATAATTATAAAAGCATTGACATATAAAGGCTTTATTCTTATTTTTATTAGCAACAAGTATCAGATTTTGAGTAGTTTAAGCTGAAAAAATTAAGATGTCTAGCACTTTATATCAAATCAGGCCTTCCTTAGCTAGAAGCACTTGTATAATAACGCAGAGCGAGTCGCCACAATTGAATAGAAGCAAAAAATAATCCACCTGCTAAAACAAAAGAACCTAATATCCAAGTATTTCCAACCTGACCTAATATAGCTTGAGCTGGTACAGTAGTCAAAAATGTCACTGGTACTATAAAAGTAAAAAAGAAACGATAGGCAGTAGGGTAAGCTACAATTGGATACCTTCCTGCTTGTAATAAACCTCTTAGAACTTCTGTTACATTATAAATCTTGACGAACCAAATACTGGTAGACCCTAGCATAAACCAGAGACTATAAAGAATAATTATTCCACAGAGCAGTGGCACTATAATGAGCAAATAATTGCTTACTCCTAAACCTAGCTCACTACGAGTATATTCTAACAGCAACCCACCAAAAATTATATCCGGTATTCCCCAAGGAGAAACTGTACGAGTAGAAAGCCAAAATTGACTACTAATAGGTTTGAGCAGGACAAAGTCTAGAGTACCTTCTTCTACCTGTTTTACAATTTGATCTAAATTAGGAATCAAAAAAGTTGCTGAAAGACCCTGTAAAATAGTGAAAATTGCTAGGATAATTAAAGCTTCTTCCCAATTCCAACCTTGAAATTTGTAGCCTGTTCTATAAAAAAGAAGTAAGCTAAATAAGCTACCTATTAAATTTCCTATACTACTAATAGCTGCGATAATAAAATTGAAACGGTATTCTAATTCAGAAGCGAGCGCTGCACCCCAAAATAATTTCAGTATTTGTAAGTATTGTTTCATTTTGACTGAATTTCAAGTAAAATAATAGCGGTAAATAAATTGATCTCAACTCTGTTTAAATTTTGTAAGAGGAATTTATAAATCCCAACTAATATTACAGCTAAATTCACCCAAAAAAGTGGGTGTTTGAGGACTCCCCCGCTTTGTAAGAGGGGCGGGGGGTTCGAATACTAAATCCAGTTTACCAAAAATTTGGGTTTAAGGCCTCACCCTAATAGGGTAACTTTTTAGTATTATTTTTTCTAAGCATTCAGCTATTAGTAGTCAACTCTAAGCTCTCAGCTTTTGAATTTATGCAAGCAACTCTCAGGTTATCTGATGACCAATTACATTTCCTTTCCTTAGGAATGAGATGCAAACATAACTTTTTAATTCTCCTTGAAGACTAATTTATCCTTTCAATATAATGAGTTAATAACTTATATCTGATTGCTAAATGCTGACCTTGAATTAGATAAAATAGTTATTAACAATAAATACTATCAACACATTTATGAGCTTCCTTCTTCCTTGTTCTAATTAGAAGTTAAAAGTACAAAATCAGTTACTTGACCTCTATTGTAGCTTCGCCAATATTCTGATACCTGAAAAAAACGTTTGTTTGGCTGAATTTGAGTTAAAACTTGAATACTTTCTGAGGGATAATTTATTTCTTGAGGAGTTTGATTTTTTCTAATATTAGCAACTAAGTTTTCCATAAATTCATATCCATCACAAAACGCATTTGGCGGATAACCCATTGCTCCATCTCTATAAGCTTTTGCAGCAAGATAAATTATATTGTGATAAAAAGAATGTGAATCCATTTTATCTAAGTGTCTACGTAATTTTAAGGGTGATGGTGCGATTAAATAGACATCTTCACAATCAGGTTCAGAATATATTAATTCATCCCAATTTCTATAAGATTGTAATGTTTCTCTTGACTCTAATTCATAACCTAAAGCAAACTTTATTTCATCTAACAATTCTGCTTCCAAATCATTTTGAGATATTCGTTCGAGCCAATGGTGAATAGTATTATAAAATTCCATATCTGGCAAGGAAAGTAATGCGTCTTTGACAGTATCAGTATGTAGCTTTGTTTTTAGTTTCATGGTATTACCTCCTTTTTTGTTTGTTTAATAGACTTTGATTTAGTTTAATCAGCAAACCTTAGCTACTGTCCTAATATCCCACTTTTATAATCCTTAAAAAGACTTTTTTAGCAAACTTTATAATTAACTTTCATGAGTGAGATATCCTTCAGGATTAACTATAAACATTTAGCAGTCTTCTACTTATATAGGAAGTAGAAAATGATCATTTTATTTCCTTCTATAAGACTGAGCTATGCTTTGCATGTCCTAATCTATAATGCTGAGAAATGCCCTTCTAAACTGACCTCTTCTAGTCTTTTATTCTTATAGAATGACTTTTTATTTTGTTTATCCCTAGGGCGTGTCATCAATTAAGGAGGTTGACAAAGTAGGTATTCTATGTTCTAGATAGATGGCGATCGTTATGCTAATAAAATGACTGAGGCTGCCAAATAAACTCCTCCCAGGAAGT
>JAKQYG010000371.1 GCA_023356515.1 Trichodesmium sp. MAG_R04
TACGTTGAAGCTATATCAAGGGTTCTGGGAATATATTTAAAACGTGGCCTGATAATGTGGCCTAATTGTTACAAATTATGGATTTAGTCTTTAAGACTAGCGTCATGTGGCCTAATTGATTTGAATTTTTAACTGGTTACAGTCGCAAAACTCATTATAATATTAGTAATTAATCCAGAGTAGTCGGCTTGCAGATTTACGATCTGATGAGTAAAACCTCTGGCAAAATCGTATTCTGATTTTGGGCAATGCAATCCCGCTAGGGGTCGACTCAATGAACAAGGCAAGAGAGTTGATTAGCCCGTTAGTTAAGCCAAAGACAATTTAATATTTTTAATTTTTAGGAGATTAGTGCAATGTCTAATGGAGCAAAATTTAATAGAAAATCTAAAATTTCTCTGAAGTCAAAATCAGCGAATTTAACTGGTCATTTGTCAGAAAAAAAAGTTGGGCAAAAATTACCTTATGGTGCAAACAAGTTAAAAGATTTTGTTATTGAAACTGCTAAAGATAAATTAGAAGATTACAAAAATGGCACTCTTGATTTATCAACAGCTAATCCAGAATTAAGACACGCAATCTTAGAAAGGTTAAAAAAAATTAGTAAGTAATTGGTTTAACTGACAGCCTGATATTGGAGCAAATTCCAATGAGCGGTATTGAGCAAGTTAGGGAAATTATTAGGAAAGAAGTGGAGCCACTAGCTGCACTTGCTTCCTCCCTAAAATTAGAATTAGAGCAAACTAGAGCGGACGTAAATTATCTAATTGAAAATTCAATAGATACTCCCAACATTTATTTAAAGCCTAATGATTTGGCAAAACTTGTTGGTTGTTCTCATTCAACTATCAAAAGATATAGGAATGATGGAACCATAAAAGAAAGCTCTATTAAAAAGGTAAAACGTGAAAAAAGGACGGATTATTATTACCACCGTTTTGCTGCAATAGAAGATATTAAAAAAATTAGACCACTTCAGATAAAAAATAAAAAATAATACTAATGTCAAAATTCGATATGCGAAACCATGTGGACAAGCTCCGCAGGGATGGTAGTAAAGATAACAGCAATGGAGACACTAGTTATCATTGCCCAGTTTGTAATGCACCAAATTTCAAAGTCAATATAAAGACTGGTAAATGGTTCACTTGGAGTTGCGATTGTGCAGCAACTGAAGAAGGTAAAAGGGAAATTAGGCAGGCAGTATCGCCAGCTAAATTATCAACTCCAAAATCTGAAAAAGAATTTATCTACAAGGATAAAAATGGAACTCCTTTAATTAAAGTTGTTCGCCAAGATTCTGGAACTGGTAAAAAAAATATGTTCCAAAAATCATTAATTGATTTTAAAAAGCCAAGTGAACTTGCAAAATTTGTTGTCCCCTATAGATACACCGAAGCATTAAGAGCTTTATCTGATGGCCATGAATATGTCTTTTGGGTAGAAGGCGAAAAATGTTGTGATGCACTTTGGGAAATTAATTTACCAGCAGTCTCAACACTTGGAGGAAGTAAGTTTAAGCCAGAAAGAGATGCCAAATTATTTCCAGCGGAAAAGGTTGTTGTAGTTCCTGATCTTGATACAACGGGCGTTAAATATGCCAAACAAGTAGCCCATAATTATGAAGGCTCTAAGATGTTGTACCCTTTCCCAGATCATCACAAATGGAATAATCCTCCAGAGTCAGGTGGTATTGATATTGCAGATTGGATTGGTACTGGAGCAACTAAAGAAGATATTTTTAAAGGTCTTGAAGCAACCTCTGATAAATTTATATCTGATGCTAAAGCTATTAAAGAAAGGCTTGAGCGTGGTTTAGAAAAGATTGATAAATTAGAGAATTTTCTTGAAAGAACTTTTGCTTTTGAATCTTTAAAGATTGATCTAGGCCTTAAACCACAAGTTTTTGAGAAGCTAGTTAATACATTAATAAGATCACAAGAAGATAACGAGCCAACAGATTTTGATTCAATAATGGCTTCGGATGATGGATTGAAACCAATAGTTAATGATCTATTACCAGTTGGCTTAACTACTTTGGTTGGAGATGGATTTGGTGGGAAAAGTTCCCTCGCTTATCAAATAGCAGAAGCCGTATCACACGGAAAAGAGTTTGCTGGCCAGTTCCCAACCACAAAAGCTCATACCATGATTATTCAACTTGATGAGCCTAAAGCTAATGCAAAACAGAAGTGGAGAAGGATGGCATATAACCCCAATCGAGAAAACTTCAAAATTATATTTAACTTCCATCCTCTAATGATTCCAGAGTTAGAGAAGGACATAGTAAAGAACAATACTAAAGTTCTGGTAATAGATTCATTACTAAGACTGGTAGATGGTATCCAAGATATTTGCTCTGCTGAGATGGGGCTATTTATTTATAGATTGAACAACCTTGCATCTAAACATAATATCTCAATAGTATTGATACACCATCTAAATAGAAGCCAACAAAAGCAAGCTAGAAGGGTTGTAACTAAGGATGATATTTATGGCTCTGGCTACATTTACAACGGAACTAGTGACTGCTATGCCTTCTGGAGGAGAAAGGAGGAAGGGGCTGCTGACTACACTTGGATACTGAAGAATCTTAAAGCCAGATCAGGCATTGTTGATGAAGATGAATCCTATGAATTTAGTGGTAATACCGAAGATTACAGATTTAAATATGAAAAGATGGGGTCTAGAGAAATCTCTCTAAAGGAAGTTAATAATAAAACTCAAATGGTATTGAATTTCATATTGTCTAATCCAACGGAAAAATATATTCCTAAACAAGTTAGTGCAATATTGGGACTAAATAACGCTAATTGGGCTGGAGATATATTGGCTAAATTAAATATGAAAGGATTAATTGGAAAGCAACCAGCTACTGATATTAATACTGGAGGGAGGAAAACCTACTATTACTTTGCGAAGGGTAAATTACCAATCTAAGTTCCACAACATATATCCCCAATCAATCGTTCCGCCTTTTGCACGGGTAGCTTCATCTTCTTTTCTAATAGCTCGTCTAATTCTCTGGTAATACTTTGAATATTTACTATCGTTCGCTTCTGAAGGGTCAGAACAATAATTGCGGATGTGACGTTTAGTCCAAATATCCATAACACTAATATTATAGGCGGTTCAAACCGTTTTTTTATTGGTAATCAGCGAATAAAAGTGTGTTTTATGTTTAAGTGACTTTTACATAGTCTTTTACACACTCTTTTACATATAAAAAACTTAGTTATAGTCTAAATATATAAGACTTATACATATATATAGGGAGAGTTGTGTCGTACACAGTACTACAAGGCGGTTTTGCGACTAGCTTATTGGTATGACTACGTTTTGAAGTCTCATCTATTCGCTGGAAAGTATGTTTAAGTTCAAAATTTTGTCCATTCTCAGTCCAAGACCCTTTGAAACCGTTAAACTCCCCTATAACCACGCCAAGTTTTCTTGGTATTCTCTTCTTTTGGTTTAATTATCATGTCAAAAAGTAATCTATAACCAGAAATCACGGCACCATGATTATTTTGCTGTTCAGCCTTCATGATGTTTCTTTGAACCCCCAATGTAATCCAGCCCATTAATGCTTTTACATCAGAATTTTCTAAGCTCTCAACAATACCTTCAAATGCTAAATCAACATCCCTAATTGCTGTTCTACGACTGACTTTATAAGTGGTTTCAATAATTTTGGTAGCATCACCCCACCCATATCCGTCAGAAACTATCTTGAGAGCATAGCGTCTACGATCTTCACGTTCCTTTCTAGTAGTTCTTGGCATTAATCAAAACATTTAATTAGTCATTGTCGATTAGATTTATAGATTTTTTGAGATTCCTGGCCATTGTCTTTTGTTGCATTCGCTCAATAGCTTCTTTCCTAGATAATTCTTCTTCCTCTTTTCTTCTGTGGTAACCCGTAGAGATTTCCAAGAAGGCGGCTAATTGAGGATTATTTTTTTCAATAATTGATCTAAGAGTAATTCCAAATTTCTCTGGATTTAATGGTTTTCCATATTGTCGTGGCGGTAGTAGGGCAGAAGCTCCCTTATAAGACTTTATTAAGTCCTCAATCTGTCTAGATTTTTCTTCTTCTTGTTCTTGAGCATAAAAAGCAATGCCAAGAACCTCATTTAAATTACTTTCCATAATTAAAAAAAAGGGAGTCCATACCAAAACTCCCTAAGCTAAGCCATACCCCTAAGAAAGGCAAGAGTTACACCACTTCTATTGTAAATACTGGGTTTTATCCTTGCTTTCTATCAAATGGTCATAGCTGGTTATGATTATTTATCTCAACGAAATCTGCACTATATGCTGCGGTTTTTGCACTATATGGTGCAGCTTTACCCTCTTTTTTTTATGCAAGTAGTAAGCGTTTCGTATACTCCTAATTTCTCTTAAGTAATAATTAATATTTGGCAAGATTTTACAGATGAAAAAAATTAGTTCCGCTATATTGAATTTAAATAACATATTAAAGATTGA
>JAKQYG010000372.1 GCA_023356515.1 Trichodesmium sp. MAG_R04
AAATTTATCGTTGCCCAGTGGGTAAACCAGAATTTACGCCCCCAGAATTACAGGGTCAGAGTTTCCGGGAAATTGACCGCAAACCTGAACATGACTTATTTGGTATAGCAATATTAATATTCCAACTATTAATGGAGGGGAACCACCCTTTTGCAGGAATTTACAAGGGTAAAGGGGAACCTCCCACTATTGAAGCTCGGATAAAAGCTGGTCATTTTCCCTACAGTAAAAAGCGAGTTCCCTATCGCCCGACTCCATTCACACCAGATTGGAAAATTTTGCATCCCACTATACAACAGTTATTAATTACCTGTTTTGAGTTAGGATATGAACATCCAAGGTCGCGCCCAGATACGAAAGCTTGGTTAGAGGGGTTGCGGGAGTCAGAAAATAGTCTAGTGACTTGTCAGAAAAATCATCAGCATTTGTATGGAAATCACTTAAAATCTTGTCCGTGGTGCGAACGAACTAAACTATTAAAGGGACGAGACCCTTTTCCATCAAGGGCAGCAGTAAGAAATAATCAACATTTGGAACCTGAGCTAAAGAAGAGGAAATTCTTATCCTTAAGGTCACAAAAAACTACTCCCCCTAAAAAAAATGCACCACCTAAACAAATTATTATTACTCAGAAAATGGGGCAGTATCAACCTTTGCTGACTCCTGTTTATATGAACTTCAAACCGCCCTCCTTACCTATAATTCCCTTGCCAGGAGGTGGTAAAGGTTTTGTTGGTATTGCTCAAGATGGAATTTTTGGTAGCTTTTGGGGAATGTTGTTTGCCGCAGCAGTAGGAGGTCTGGTATTAGGTATAGTTAATAGTAGTATTGCCATTTTAGGTGGTATTATTATGGGAATATTCTGGGGTGCTTTTTTTGCGATCGCCTGTCAATATGTTATCCCGATGGGTTCATCTAGTGGTAGTTTGGGTTTAACGGGAGGAGTGTGGGGAGGGTTTATTGCTGCTGCTATTAGTGGTGCTGTTTATGGAATTAGCAACCGTCTTGGGGTATTTGGCCAAGCAGTTGTATTAGGAGGATTTTTAGGTACTATTTTGGGTGGTGCTTGGAGTGCTTTTAAACCACCTTTAGCGTTGCCTGTTCCTGGACGAGTTGGAGGTAGACGAGGTTTATTTTTAGGTGCAATTTGGGGTGCTTTTTTAGGTATGCTTATTGGAGCAATTTTAGCTGGAATTTTTGTGTTTCAGGTAAGTATGAATGAGAATAATAATTCTTGGGTTGAATTGGTATCTATATTAATAGTTAGTATGATTTCGGCAATGGGTGTCGGTACTATGGGTGGAATTATGGGCGGTGTTGTTTTAGGACCAATTTTAGGCGCCCCTACTTTGCCTTTATCTAATAATTTATCGGGAATTAGAGGTGCTTTATTAGGTGGAATTTGGGGGTGTTTTTTAGGAGCAATTATTGGTGTGATTTTTGGTGTAATTTTACCACAAATTGTGTCAATAGATTTGGTGGGAATTCTGCGAATTGATGCAACATGGACTTCGATTCTTTCAACAATTTTTGGAGCTGGTTTAGGTGCTATTGGTGGCTGTTTTTCTGGGGCGGCTTGGGGAGCTATGGGGAAATGGTAATTAATAGTAAATCTGGTTTATGAAGGTTTATTAAAAGGTTAAAGCAAAAAGCAGGAGCCTGGTGTCAGGAGCCATAAAACTTAAAACTTCCCATCCGTCTCACAAATATGCCAGATAAGATTAATAATCTAAAATATTACCTATTTCTGGCTAATCATAAAAACCTTTATAATTGATAACTAATAATTGATAACTCAAAAAAAATTATGCAGTCTGGACAAATTCTGAGAAGCCGTTATAAAATCATTAAATCTCTGGGAACTGGAGGATTTGGGGATACTTACTTAGCTCAAGATCTAGACTTACCAGGACATCCCAAATGTGTGGTTAAACATCTATCACCAAAAAGCTTAGACCCTAAAGTTCTAAATATTGCTAGAAAGTTATTTGAAAGAGAAGCAGATACCTTAGACAAATTAGGTAACGACTCAGATCAAATACCAAAATTATTTGCCCATTTCCAAGAAGAAAGAGAATTTTACCTAGTACAAGAATATATAGAAGGGCAAGATATAAGTCGGGAACTTACTCCCAGGAAAAAATTAAGTGAGTCTGACACTATTGCTTTAGTCAAAGGGATATTAGAAGCATTAACGGTTGCTCATCAAAATAATGTAATTCACCGAGATATCAAACCACAAAATTTGATGCGTCGTAGCTCAGATCATAAAATAGTATTAATAGACTTTGGGGCAGTCAAAGAAATAGATGTATTGACTACAAACCAACAAGGTGCAACAACTTTAACTGTTGCAGTGGGAACTCCTGGTTATATGCCAAGTGAACAAAGTAATGGTAGACCTAAGCTCAGTAGCGATATATATGCAGTGGGAATGGTAGGAATAAAAGCATTGACAGGCAAAGACCCAGGATATTTACCGATAGACCAAGATACAGGAAATATCATCTGGCGAAATGAAGCCCAAGTAAGCAACCCTCTGGCAAATATACTAGATAAGATGGTGCATGAATATTTTCCCCAGCGTTATCAAAATGCTATGGAAGTATTAGATGTTCTACCAGAAATGACGGTAGAAGTTAACTCATCTAAACCAAGACAGACATCAACGGCAAAAACGTCAGTAAAAGCAAACCTACCCCAACCGCCAACTCATAAAACCAGAAGACAAATATTTATCTTAGGAGGTTTGGCAGCAAGTGGTTTTGTGGGGGCACTTTTAACTCAAAGATTTCTTAATAAACGATCTCAAGAAAGATTTTCTAATTCTATTTCTATTCTTCAAGCAAGATCATCACCTACTTCTCTACCAGGGCTAGAAATTCTCATTCAGACATTTGCTACTGTCATAGTTGACCGTAGAGGAGAAATAATCAGGAGCCCTCGAGGTCGAGCAGAGGTAATAATAGAAAATATTGGTAATGAAGTCTTTCTAGAAATGGTAAAAATTCCCGGAGGTAGGTTTCTGATGGGTTCTCCAGAGACGGAAGCAAAGAGTTCGAGTCGTGAAGGTCCGCAACATTATGTAGATGTGCCAGAATTTTTGATGGGAAGGTATGCAGTTACTCAAGAGCAGTGGGAAGCAGTTATGGGAAATAACCCTTCTGGGTTTCAAGGTGCAAGTCGTCCTGTGGAAACGGTAAGCTGGTATGACGCGACAGACTTTTGTCAGAAACTCTCACAAATAACAGGTAAAGAATATACTTTACCCAGTGAGAGTCAATGGGAATATGCTTGTAGAGCCAGAACAAAAACACCATTTTCTTTTGGAGAAACTATAAGACCTGAGTTAGTTAACTATGATGGTAACTATCCTTATGCTAACGCTCCGAAAGGAATATATCGAGCACAAACAACAGATGTGGGAATTTTTTTACCCAATAGTTTTGGTTTGTACGATATGCACGGGAATGTGTACGAGTGGTGTCAGGATGTTTGGCATGAGAATTATAATGGAGCACCTACTGATGGTAGTGCTTGGGAAACTGGAGGTGATAGTGCTCAAAGACTGCTCCGTGGTGGTTGCTGGTTAAACTATTCTTGGGTCTGCCGGTGTGCTGAGCGCCTCTATGGTAATGCGGACAACTTCAAGGTCGATAGGGGTTTTCGGGTTGTCTCGTCTGTGGCGATCGCGACTCAAAATTTAGTCAAATAGTACTTTGGGCTAAAGCCCTACTAAGAACTTGAATTGACAAACCATTAATTTTTGGAACTGGTAATAGTGCTATTGGTGGCTGTTTCTCTGGGGTGACTTGGAAAGCTATGGGAAAATGGTGATTTTTACTATGAAAGTGGCGATCGCGACAACCCTAAATACCTTATTTACTAATCTCTACTACCAACCTGAAAAGACTTTTTCAGCAAACCCTAAATATATAACCGAAAAACAGGAAATCAGATTCAATAAAAAAGTTCCCCAAAATTTGGAAACTTTGATACAGGTTTTTTTGCCAAATTCAATTTGTTAAACCTAATATTGTTATAAGATGAGGAATTGTTGTATTTATTTATGGGCTTCTGTGCTATTTAAAATTCGATTAAATTGATGATTTAACATTTGATATTATATCCGGTTGAATAGTTATAAATAACTAGAGAGGAATCAGGAGTCAGGAGTAAAAAAGGAGGAAGTTTGAAGGTATAATAAATTTCATAATTTTGTGCAACCTCATATAAAATTGGTATAAAAAGCTGAGAGCTGACCCCTAATAGCTGAATGCTTGCCTGCGATCTTTTTTTCTTCCTTATTACTTTTTCCTAATTCAGGTTTTATTCAATGAAATTTCAAATCACAATTTCTCCTTTTAATGTTGCTAAATACTTAACCCTTGGCATAATATTCTTAACTATATGTAGCATTGCTGTTCAGATAGGTAAATACATTTTTGATTACCG
>JAKQYG010000373.1 GCA_023356515.1 Trichodesmium sp. MAG_R04
GCTCCATCATAGCTACATTTGGCAAAATCAAGGTTATCAAACTTTTGACGACTACCTCAAAGTATTTAATGCTAACCAACGTCGTAATATTAAGCGAGAACGCAAAGCAGTAGGAAAAGCCGGTTTACAAATGCAGACTTTAACTGGGGATGATATACCAAAAGCACTCTTTTCTAAGATGTATAATTTTTATGAGAATACCTGCGATAAATTTGGTTGGTGGGGAAGTAAATATCTAACAAAGCGATTTTTTGAACTATTACATCACAACTTTCGCCATCGAGTATTATTTGTTGCTGGTTATAGTGGAGAAGACGATCGCTTCCCAGTAGGAATGTCATTTTGTATTACTAAGGGCGATCGCCTTTACGGACGTTATTGGGGTAGTAGTAATGAAATAGACTGTTTACACTTTGATGCTTGTTATTATGCACCCATAGAATGGGCGATCGAGCATGGTATTAATAGTTTTGACCCTGGTGCCGGAGGACGACATAAAAAACGCCGTGGTTTTCCTGCCACACCTAACCATAGCATGCACAGATTTTATCATAATCATTTGTCAAAAATCTTTTCATCTTACATTGATCAAGTGAACGAAATAGAACAGCTAGAAATGGATAGAATTAATGAAGATTTACCTTTTAGTCAAGAGAATAAGTTAGAATTTAGAATTTAGAATTTAGAAGGGTTTTTCTCAAGGGAGGCACACAACAATAAGTCGTTTAAATGCATAAAAGCTTATTGGTCCACCACAAAACTTAAATTTCATAAGCTAAATTCCCTCCCACATAAGTAGCTTTAACTGCCCGTTCATTCCCTAATATTATCAGAGTAAATAATTCATCAACAATATCAGTTAGTGAATTAGGATTATTTCTAGCATTCCGCAACTTTAACAATGGAGTTACTCTTGTATCTATAACAACGAAATCTGCTTCCTTTCCTACCTCAAAATTCCCAACTTTATCCTCCAGAGATAGAGATATTGCTCCTCCTAAAGTAGCTAAATAAAAAGCTTTCAAAGATGATAAATTTTGCCCCTGCAGTTGAGAAATCTTATAAGCATCATTCATGGTTTTAAATATTGAAAAGCTAGTACCACCTCCCACGTCTGTAGCTAAACCAACTTTCACTGGATTATTTTGAGATTTTGCCTTATTTATTGAAAATAAACCACTACCTAAAAATAGATTTGAGGTCGGGCAAAATGCAATAGTTGAACCAGCTTGTGAGAGTCTATCAAATTCAGAATCCTGGAGATAAATACAGTGAGCAAAAATTGATTTACTCGTTACTAAACCAAACTTTTCATAAACATCTAAATAGTCTCTGCTATTCGGAAAAAGTTGAGCAACTTTCTCAATTTCTGACTGCTGTTCAGATAAATGAGTATGTACATAAACATCTGGAAATTCTTGTTTTAGAATTCCAGCTAAATATAATTGTTCTGATGTAGAAGTAATAGCAAATCTTGGAGTAATAGCATATAGGAGTCTACCTTTTCTATGCCATTTTTTAATCAAACTTTTGCTATCTTGATAACCAGTTTTCGGAGTATCCTGCAAATAATCTGGAGCATTCCGATCCATAAGCATTTTGCCAGCAATTATGCGCATGTTTCGTAGTTCTGCTTCTTCAAACAAAGCATCGACCGACTGAGGATAAATTGTAGTTAAAACCAAGGCAGTTGTCGTGCCATTTTGTAAGAGTTGATCTAAAAAAAATGATGCTATTTTTTGAGCGTAGTTTTTGTCATGAAATTTTCCTTCTACTGGGAAAGTATATTTATCTAGCCATTCCAAAAGTTGTGTACTAGAAGAAGCAATTATTTCTGTTTGAGGATAATGAATATGAATATCGATAAATCCCGGCAAAATTAGCATTCCTGGATAAGAAGTAACAGGAATTTCAGAATATTTATACTTTAATTTATCGTAGGTATCTAGTTCTTGAATTATACCTCCAGAGACAATCATTAAACCATCATTAATGTAGCGGACAGTTTCTAATTCTGGGTAGTAAAATGGATCACTAATAAAATCTAGAAATGAACCTCTAATTGCTGATATTTTGATATCTGTATTTTGACTCATTATGGCCTAGGAAGAGCTATTTTACCATTTAAAAATAAATATTTAACTAAAAATAATATTATTCTAGGATAGACTATTTTTTTATTCAACTTATCTGTTAAAATTCTAATAACCTTCAGCTATTATAGCTGAACTTTGCTCAATAATTCAGGAAAGGTTAACAATAGTGGGACTCAAAATCGGTTTGTTGGGATTAGGAACAGTCGGTACAGGGACAGCCAAAATTTTGCTCTCCCCACAAGGTCGCCATCCTTTAATTCAGAAACTGGAGATTTACCGAGTGGGAGTGCGCGATATATCCAAAACTAGAGATGTTAATATATCCCCAAATATTTTCACAACAGATTTAGAGGCGATCGCTACTGATCCAGATGTAGACATAATAATAGAACTCATTGGTGGGTTAGAACCAGCAAGAAGTCTAATTCTCAAAGCGATCGAACATGGTAAACATATAGTCACTGCCAATAAAGCTGTTATCTCTCGTTACGGTCCAGAAATTTTTGAGGCAGCCAATAAAAAAGGCGTCTATGTCATGTTAGAAGCATCAGTGGGAGGTGGTATCCCAGTCATTCAACCTCTCAAAGAATCTCTAGGAGTAAATCGCATTCATTCTGTTATTGGTATCGTCAACGGGACAACCAACTACATCCTTACTAGAATGCAACAAGAGGGAGCAGACTTTGCAGATGTTCTTGCTGATGCTCAAAGGTTGGGTTACGCAGAAGCAGACCCCACTGCTGATGTGGAAGGGTTAGATACCAAAGATAAAATCGCCATTCTTGCTTTTCTTGCTTTTGACGGTCTCATAAAATTAGAAGATATCTACTGCGAAGGTATTCGGCAAGTAACGGCAGCAGATATTACCTACGCTGAGAGACTAAACTTCGTAATTAAATTATTAGCGATCGCTAAACGCTGCCCTAACGGCATGAACTCCACCATAGACAAATTAGAACTGAGAGTACATCCCACCCTTGTTCCCAAAACTCATCCTCTTGCCAGTATAAACGATGTTTACAACGCCATTCTCATTGAAGGAGAACCCATCGGACAAGTCATGTTTTTTGGTCCTGGTGCCGGCTCTGGCCCAACTGCGAGTGCAGTAGTTTCCGATATGATCAATATTGCAGCTATTCTGCAAACGGAAACCGAACCCATCCCCCACCCGTTATTAAGTTGCACCCATCAACACTATTGTGAAACAGCACCCATCAAAGAACTTGTCACCAGATTTTATGCCCGTTTCCTTACTAAAGATAGCCCTGGTGTTATTGGTAAACTCGGTACTTGTTGCGGCAAGTATAATGTTAGTTTAGAGTCTGTGGTACAAACAGGAATACATGATCAACTTGCAGAAATAGTTGTTGTCACCCATAATGTACAAGAAGGTAACTTTCGGCAAGCATTACAGGAAATTCAAGCATTAGATGTTATTGATAGTATTCCCAGTGTATTGAGGGTATTGTAGAAATAAAAAAATCACATGGCAATTAAACACCAACAGGACTTACGTAATACCTCTATAATATAGTGCATAAGTTTGTCTGTTTCAAGATATTTCCACTACAATTAGTCCCGTTGCGTAAGTCCTGACCAATTTAGAAAAACTTAAAAATAGACTTATCCGAAAACTAATCTCCAACTCTTGTAATTATCTAGAGTGAAACTTAGTTTCAGGAAATGTTTAATGAAAAGAATCATCAAAAAGTTCCTCAGATGGTTAAGCATCGTAGTAGTAGTTTGTTTATTGTTAGTCGCGACTCATCATGCCTCTCCTCGTTCTCCTGTCGTTAAAGACAAGATGCAAGGGATTTGGTTAACCAATGTTGCAACAGCACTCTTACATCATACCACATACTTAGATGAAATCCTACATAACCTTTCCATCTCAGGATATGACCGTGTTTACTTTAGTGTTTATGGTTTTAAAGGAACCCTATACCCGACTTCTCATAGTTCTACTCACTTTCTGTTGCGTCCTCTTTGGACTAATCCTCTCAAAGCAGCAGTTCAAGAATCTCGCCGCCAAGGACTAAAGCCTTATGCCTGGTTTGAATATGGTTTAATGCTTGACCCTGGAAATGCTATTGTTAAGAAACATCCAGATTGGTTACTAAAAACCACAGCAGGGAAAACTGTAGAAGATGGAAATGTCTGGCTAGATCCAACTCATCCAGAAGTTCAAGAATATATCTTAGGCCATATAGATGATATTCTTAAAATCAAAGGATTAGCTGGCATTCAATTAGACGATCATTGGGCTGTTCCCAAGGCTTTTGGTAATAGTAATCAATCTCAGGGGTTAACTAGTTTAACCCAGAAGGTATATAGTCACATTAAAGCCAAAAAT
>JAKQYG010000374.1 GCA_023356515.1 Trichodesmium sp. MAG_R04
GGTCTGGCCGGACGACAGACTGAAGGTTTTGTCGAATCTATATTTCAATTGATGGACTTAGATTTACCAGTACCAGACCATAGCACTGTATCCCGTCGCTTGCTCAAACTGAATATCCAAAAAGTCACAAAGTGAAAATCTAGTTAACTTCCATCAGGAAGTTTTTGGTGGTCACTACTTTCATGCAACAAAGCCAAAATTCGCTTTAAAATTTAATCATTGAGGAAAACATTAATGTTCAGCGTTACCGTTCAGATTCAAAACCCTACTCTTGATGAGGAGGAGGTAGAACAGCTAACTCGAAGATTGTATCGCAAATTACAAAAAGGTTATGTTACTAAGAGAATTCCTAGCCATGAGCAGCATAACCAAAAAGGAGGAGGATGGTTAACAGGGATTTTAAAAATGTCTGAAGTCGATCAACAGGATTTAAGCGTTATTAAAGCAACAATTGAGGATCAATATCCAACCTATCAAGTACAAGAATTTCACGCTCAAGATGGAAAATCTAAAATGCTTCAAGTTACTCCACGTCCATCTATTCAGCAACAATCATCAAGTCAAAAATAAACCGAGAGATTTTATTTCATTTAAGTCAGGGTTAGGGTTATTATGAATTTCAAAAAATGTACAATTAGACTTTACTAAATAAACTAAAGTTAACTTTTCAAAGGACAACTATGGAAATTTATGATTGTACCTTTGAACAAGTAAAAGAAGTATGTGAATTAATCAGGAATTATGCATAACTACTATATCTAGTTAACGGTTGTTAACCCCTAAAAATGTTGTATATTTTCATATTTTGTGTAAGTCCTATTAATAAAGGAGGATAAAGAGAATGGCTAAAATTGCTTTATTAATTGGAGTTGGCCAATCAGAAGGGTTGAAACCCCTAGATGCTCCTGTTAATGACGTAGAAGCACTGAAAAAAGTATTAGAAGACTCAGAAAGATGTGGATTTGATGAAGTGAAATGTTTATTAAATCCAGATCCTCAAGAGATGAGAGAGAAAATTGAAATCTGTTTTACAGATCGCCAGACAAATGATTTAATCCTACTCTATTTTTCTGGTCACGGTGTCAAAACACAACAAGACGATAAACTTTTTCTAGCAACTCGCAAAACTCGCAAAACATCTCAAGGAACATTATTAAAATCAACTGCAGTTTCTGCTCAATTCATCCATGATCTTATGAATAGCTGTCTCTCTAAGCGCCAATTAATTATTTTAGATTGTTGTTATAGTGCTGCTTTTGTAGATGGAATGAGTGCAAAAGATGATGAGGTTATTAATATTAAAAAACAATTAGGAGGAACCGGACGAGCAATCTTAACTTCTTCTAATGATTTTAAACCAGCATTTCAAGAAGATAATCAAGATTTGTCAATTTATACTCGTTATTTAGTAGAAGGTTTAGAAACAGGAGAAGCAGATTTAGATTTTGATGGCAATATTTCGGTGGATGAACTACATAATTATGTTGAAATGAAAGTTCGACATAATTATTCTAATATGACCCCAAAATTTTATCCTGTCGAACAAGGATTTAGAATTATTCTCGCTCAAGTAAATCATAATCCTCTGGTTAGTTATCGTAAGATAATAGAAAATTCAGCTCATCAAGTTAGTGGTAGATTAGAGAGTATCCGCCCTCAGTTAGAACAAAAAAGAGAGGAATTAGGGATTACACTAGAAGATGCTCGTCAAATTGAACAAGAAATTCTTCGACCTTACCAAGAAAAAGAAAGACATAAACAACAGTTTAAAGAAGAAATCTTAAAATTTATTGATTTGCCTAATATTACGCAAGATGAAATTACTAATCTTGATAATCTTTCTTCCTTGTTAAAACTAAAACCAGAAGAAACCAAAAAAATATATAATGATATTAAAGCTTATTTACAAGCTAAAAATAAGCTTAATTATCTTAGAAAACTATACCAACTTAATCCAAATCTAAGAGAGGTTAATTCTTACAGGGGTGAAGACCCCCTACAACGGGAATACGATCTTCTTTTCGATCTATTATGTATTCAGAAAGATTGGCAAGAAGCTGATAAGCAGTCAGCTAAAATTTTACTCATTGCTACTCGTCAGCAGGGAAGTGGAATATTAGAAGCTGAAAGCATTGAAGATATACTATTAGAAACCTTACAAAAAATAGATAAGTTCTGGTTAGAAGCTTCAAATCATCAGTTTGGGTTTAGTATTCAAGCAGAACTATTTAGTTATTTTAATCAGGATATTGACGAAATGGCTATATTTTGTCAATGGAAAAACAAAGATGCCTTTTTTTGGAAAGGGTGGGAAGAAATAAAGTTTGAAGTCTCTGATAATTTAGGTCATTTACCTTGGTTAGCTTGGAAAAATTTAGGAAATAATCCTAATTATTTTGGAACATTTTGGGGTATTACCAATACTACAGGTAGAGTTCCTTTTTATCAAAAGCTAATTGATTGGGGAATGGGTAAAAATCTTAGTGAAAATGCAGAAAATAAAGATGCTGAATATTATTGTAAGAGAGGTAAGATTAAGCGAAATATGGGAGAGGTTACAGAAGCGATTGAGCTTTTGAATTATGCAATTGAAATCAATCCCAACTATGGTGAAGCTTATTATGAACGTGGGATAGCTTACGCAAAAATAGATAATAATGAACAAGCAAGTTTAGATTATGAGAAAGCTTTGAAATATGTTTACGAGAATTATATTATCACTGATATTACTCATCGCCAAGCTGAAATTTTATATCAATTAGGATACAAAAAAAATACTGAGACAAAATATCAAGAAGCGATCGTTGATTTAGAGCAAGTGATTCAATTTAACCATAATTTTATTGATGCTTACGAACAACTAGCTATTGCTCATTTCTGTTTAAATTTATGGGATAAAGCAATCGAACTTTATACGAAAGTGATTGAATTTAAGCCCTATTATATATATGGTTATAATAATCGTGGATCGGCTTGGTTAAACCTAGATAATTATCAAAAAGCCATAGAGGATTATAATCAAGCGATTGAGTTGGGAGCTAATGATAATTATCCTTACTATCGTAGGGGTTTATGCCATTACTATTTAAAAAATTATGAAGTAGCTATTAATGACTTTACTAAAATGTTTGAAACTAAACCCGATGATGAAGATGCTTATCGTCTCAGAGGTTTATGCCATTACTATTTAAAAAATTATCAACAGGCGATAGAAGATTTTACCAAAGAAATAGAAGTAGTCAATGATCGGGATAAAATTGACGCTTACTTTAGAAGAGGAAATGCTTATTTAGATAGCGATCGATTCCCAGAATCTCTTCAAGATTATATTTATGTCATAGAAAAAAAACCCGATCACTATCAAAGTTATCGTAATATTGGTGTAGCTAACTATCATCTAAAAGAGTATGAGTTAGCTATTAAAGCCTTCGATAAAGCGATCACTTTAAATTCTGATGGTGAAAAAACTTGGTATTATGATATTTATTTACAAAAAGGAAATACCTTTCTAGATTGGGAAAAATATCAAGAAGCTATTGATACTTATGGCATAATTATAGAATTGGATTCTGTAGAATCGTTAAAAACTGTCTCTGTAACTCAAGCTTATGGGAATAGAGGGTTAGCTTACTACTCATTAAAAGATTATCAAAAAGCAATCCCTGATTTGACAGAAGCCTTAAAATTAGATGAGCAGTATACGAATGCTTACTGGAATCGTGGAAACGCTTATTTTGATCTAAAAGATTATCAAAAAGCGATTGTAGATTATAAAAAAGTGATTGAACTGGTTCCAGAATTTCCGCCTGTTTTCGCTCTGCAAGGGGATGCTTATCACCGGCTATGTAATTATCAGGAAGCTTTACAGAGCTATGAAGCAGCTCTTAACTTAAAACCAGATTATGAACAATCTTGGTATGTTGATATATATTTGAGGATTGCTAATACTTATCATCGTCAGTTAGACTATTCTAAAGCCTTACTAAAATATCAAGAAATTATTTTTACCCTTGATTCTCAGACTTGGAATGCTGACATGAATATTGGCTTAATCAAATATGAACAAGAAAAGAAAGCGAGTGCTATCTCTTACTGGAAAGAAGCTATTGAAAAAAATCCCGATCAATTAGAACCTAAGTTAGCGATAGCGATCGCTGAATATACTTCTGATGACAAGAACAAACAAGAAAAAGCACGCTCTGAGGGAAAAAATATCCTGGCAAAAGATTCAAACTGGTATAATATTGACTTTCTCAAGCAAAATCTCTGGGGGAATCAACTGACATCAGATGCCGAAAAACTTTTTCAATCTTTTAAAGGGACAGGACTTACGCAAGTACACTATATATAGCGTACTGTCGATATTAAATTCTCCATACTATAATTAGTTTTTTTTCAGATAGATATTACTTTTAATGTATCTTTAAACAACGTTACAAAA
>JAKQYG010000375.1 GCA_023356515.1 Trichodesmium sp. MAG_R04
AATTAAAGCAGTTATCCTTACCCACAGTGAAACTTCTACAGGTGTTTTAAATGATATAGAAACTATTAATGGTTATGTTAAAGCTCATGGTGAAGCTTTGATTATTGTAGATGCTGTCACAAGTCTTGGCGCAGTTAGTATACCAGTGGATGAGTTAGGTCTGGATGTTGTTG
This sequence comes from Trichodesmium sp. MAG_R04, assembly GCA_023356515.1. Lineage (GTDB taxonomy): Bacteria > Cyanobacteriota > Cyanobacteriia > Cyanobacteriales > Microcoleaceae > Trichodesmium. The sequence continues at coordinate 174 of JAKQYG010000375.1, forward strand.
CTTCTGGTTCTCAAAAAGGTTACATGATACCTCCTGGTTTAGCTTTTGTGGCAGTGGGAGCTAAAGCTTGGACTGCTTATAAAACTGCTAAGTTACCACGTTACTATCTGGACTTAGGCAAGTATCGTAAAGATGCAGCTAAAAACACTACGCCCTTTACTCCACCAGTAAATCTATTCTTTGCTTTGCAAGCTACACTCAGAATAATGCAAGCCGAAGGATTAGAAAATATTTTTGCTCGACATGATCGTTTAAAGACTGCAACTCGTAACGCACTTAAGGCTTTAGGGTTGTCGTTGCTGGCCCCAGATACAGTAGCTAGTCCTGCTGTTACAGCAGTTGTTCCACCATCAGAACTAGACGCAGAAAAAGTCCGAGCTGTTATGAAAAAACGTTTTGATATTGCTTTAGCTGGTGGACAAGACCATTTGAAAGGAAAAATTTTCCGCATTGGACATCTTGGTTTTGTCTGGGAAAGGGATATTCTGAGCGCGATCTCTGCCTTAGAAGTTGTTTTGAGAGATTTAGGATATGAATCTTTTACTCCAGGAGCAGGGCTAGCAGCTGCTTCTAGGGTTTTAGTTTAATTATAATTAGAGTTTGCTGAAAAAGTCTTTTTGATAACTAGGGGAGTAGCTAGGGACGTTGTATACAATGTCCCTATATAAGAACAGGGAACCTATAGAGGAGGTAGTCAGATCTATTTGTCCTTGGAGTAACCCAAAATACTAAGTTTTTTAGCTTGAAGGACCAAAAATCAGGTAGTTTTTTCAAAAAAAAAGCAGACCTCTGTCTTGTTTATTTGTAGGAAATATCTTCAAACAAGCTCCCATGTATGTATAAATTTCCTCTAGAGTTCTAACTGCTGTTTCGCGAAATGCTTACTTTAGTTAAAGTCATAAGTATTTTGCAGCCAATCAAATATTTTGTCTAACTGTTCTAAAGTAACTAAACCGTGTTGCCATAAAATCATCAATAAAGCATTAGAGTCTGGTTGAGCACATGGTAATTCTGAAGTAATACTAGATCGTTCAGCAATTGCTATAGAAGCTGAAGAGATCGATAATTCATTCTGCAGAAAATTTATAAAGCGAGTATATTTTGTTGATGTCATAATTTATATTCATCTCCTTTTTTTATGAAACCTATATTTTGTATGACAAGATATAGCATCAAAGTAAACATCAAAAGTCAAAAGTAAGAAGAAAATTATAGTGGTCAATAAGAGTAAATGATTTAGCAGGCTACTTAAATTGATTAAGTAAGAAGTACGTCATTTAGTATTACCTATCAACAGAAAAAGATAGCTGTAACTTCCTTGGATTTTGAGCTACATAAGTTGCCTTTGCTATTCCGCAAAATTTAGGTAGGGTTTTTGGCGATCGCTGAACTACATTCCCACATTAAATTGATTTTTTTTCAAGTCAAGGCCACTAACAAAATTTATATCCTACATGTTGTTCCTATAAGCCTCTTTGAAAATGTAAATATATATAAAGATATATTAAAAACTATTGATAAAGAAATCTGGTTTCTTTGCGCAAGTATTGTATGTATTATTAAGCCTATTAATTTTAAGTAAAACTCCTTATCTATAAGAAATGAACATTAAATAAGGTCCAGAACTTTTTTTAAAGGACTCAGATGATATGAAGTTAAAGTAATACCAATTCTCTCAAGTATGGCTATACATCATATGTCAACATTTGATAGATATTAAGACAAGCGGTGTAGTCTAAGTTTATGAAATTGGTATGATTTAAACTTATGTAGATAATATAGATAATAAAATAATCATTTTTAACTAAATTTTATGATCTAAATTACTCTTTCTATTTACAATCACAAAGTAATTGTGATTAGGATCATAGAATCTTAGGCATCTATCATTGTATTTATGTTATATCACTGTACTGATAATGAAAAATTGCTATTATTTTTATAGATGCGGACTTTAAAAATGGCCTTTATGTTTGAAGAACCTCCTATTTCTCTACTGCCATTTGCATTAGCAGACCTCTTTGCTAATGCTAATGAGAAGGGGTACATTACCCTAGCTGACCGTTATGGGCTAATGGCAGCTATACTTGATGAGTCCTTATCAGAAGATGAAAAACAATCAGTTGATAGACTAATTCGATCTATTTGTAAAGGGCATATTAAAGTAATTGATGAAATTTCCTCCATAGATTAAAACTATACCTAAGAAAATTAGTAGGTTTTCAACCTAAATAAATAAACATATTTAACATTAATTTTTATTAACAATCTTTGATTTTGCCATTAGGTAAAGTAGCATCACAAAAATCGGTCTGGTCTAATTTAGCTTCATTAAGATTTGCATTGTATAAATTAGCTCCATTTAACCTTGCCTTCTCCAGATATGCTTGGTATAAATCAGCCCAAGATAAGTTAGCATCTTTAAGATTGGCTTGTCGCATAGTTGCACTGTGCATAATTGCACCTGATAAATTAGCTCCTGCTAAATTCGCCTGAATTAAATTTGCACTACTTAAGATTGCTCCTCTCAAGTTAGCATTTTTTAAGTTAGCTTTTTGTAAATTAGCTCCTAGTAAGTTTGCTTCACTTAAATCAGCTTCACTTAAGTCAGCTTCACTCAAATCACAACCGGGACATTCATAAGTAGATAATAAACGCTGAATAGTTTGGATCCGTTCCATCGAATTCGATTTAGACTGAGCAAATACTGGAATTATTAAGCAACATACTATTAAGAATGTAGTCGTCAATGGATATAAGGATCTCATATTTTACTGATTTGAATAATTAGACTTTGGATTTGAGGATCGTATCATAAAAATTATATTTTTTGATTTAATTTTTTTAAAATTCATACTCTTTTAAAATTCATACTCTATGAATATAATTTATACTTTAAAATCGTATTTCTCAGAATCATTCTGTTAAATAGTATAAGTTCAGGGTATAGGAAAAAGGATGTTAGACATTAGACAAATTCGAGAAAATTCACAAACAGTAAAAGAATTACTAAACCGCCGCGGGGAGTATGACTTACAACCAATTCTAGAGTTGGATGAAAAACAGCGACAACTAGAAACAGAGCGATCGCAACTTCAAGCTCGTAGCAACCAAGTAGGTAAACAGGTAGGGGAAAAAATCAAATCAGGTAGTGACCCTAAAGGTAGAGATATTCAAGCCTTAAAAGAAGAAGGGAACAAAGTTAAAGCTAAACTTAGCGAACTAGAACCTGAAGAAAAAGAGCTAAAGGCTAAAATAGAAGCTTTACTTTTACCTCTTCCTAATTTACCTAGTGAGTCTACACCTATAGGCAAAAGTGAAGCAGAAAATATAGAAGTTAAACGGTGGGGTGATGAATACATTCCTCAAAATCCCAAAATTATACCTCACTATGAAATAGGAGAAAAACTAGGCATTATGGACTTTGAACGAGGAGTAAAAATTGCTCAAAGTCGTTTTGTTGCTTTGATGGGAGCAGGTGCAGCATTAGAACGAGCCATTATTCAATTTATGCTTAACCATCATATTCAAGTTGGTTATGTTGAAGTTATGGCACCATTATTAGTCAATAGTCAGTCTTTGACTGCGACAGGTCAACTACCAAAATTTGCGGAGGAAAGTTTTAAGTGTGCTGCAGATGACCTCTGGTTAATACCGACTTCGGAAGTTTCAACTATGAATCTTTATCGGGATGAAATTCTGAGTGCTGAACAACTGCCTATTTATCATTGTGCTTTTACTCCCTGTTTTCGTCGAGAAGCTGGCGCTTATGGTAAGGATACCAGAGGACTCATCCGACTACATCAATTTAATAAGGTTGAGATGGTAAAAATTGTACATCCTAATACCTCTGAAGAGGAACATCAAAAATTGGTAGCAGATGCAGAAGCTATTTTGCAAGCACTGAAGTTACCTTATAGAATTTTAGAATTGTGTAGTGGAGATTTAGGGTTTTCTGCAGCTAAGTGTTATGACTTGGAAGTGTGGTTGCCATCATCAGGAACTTATCGGGAAATCTCTAGTTGTTCTAATGTGAGAGATTTTCAGGCACGTCGGGCGAATATTAGATTTAAGGAAAGAAAGAAAAAGGGTACTCAATATGTTCACGCTCTGTCCTGTTCAAGTTATTTTCTGTCATTTCTGGTCACATTTCCTGTTTTTTAGGCTTTGTTGTACGAATATCCTGGAATCATATTGCAGATTCCCGACAAACTTTCAGAGAAGTTCTTCAC
>JAKQYG010000376.1 GCA_023356515.1 Trichodesmium sp. MAG_R04
AGAATTAAATCAAGTCCAGATTTATTTTTAACAACCCAGATGAGATGAAGTTTAGGCAAGTCAACTTCTATAAATAATAGAGTGCATTTGCTGGTTTATAGGGTACAGTTATACTAGGTTATTAGATAGTTTTAATGTATGGAATTAAGTTGTAATTCTTGTTTTTTAACCTACTAAAATTACTGTAAAATATTTGCATAAAATAGACGGTTAAATCCTCATTTATAAATATTTTTGAAAGTTCCAGCACTGAATAATTAAATATACAATAATTACTAATGCAAAATCCATTATAAATAGGGCTAGCGATCGCAAGCTTATCTGAACATATATGAGTTCTTGCTCAATCCAGAATTACACTTAATTCATCTAAAAATACTCAATTTTCTGGCTCTATATCTTTCACATTTTATCAATATTCTACCATTAATTTTTACACTCCCTTTGTTGTTGCTTAGCTACTGCGCAATATTTTTTTACAGTTTAATTCAAGTTTGTAAAGCCCTCACATATAACTGTCCAATATGGATTCCTTCATCAATTGCTCAGTATTGTTCTGTTTTAGCTTTAACCTTAAATTTGTAAACTAGCATTTTTGGCATGAATAATTGCTACAATGTAAAAAAAAACAGAGCGGTAGGGCATTGAGTCCTTAAAGCTCGTGGAGTCCGACGGCGTACCGGGACTACAAAGCGAGAAGCCCATACTATAGCATCGGCTTAGTGTAGGAGTATGTCACTTAAAGCATATATAACTCTCAAATGAATTATCATAACAATCAAAACTTTCAACAAAATCCTGAACTAGAGGAGGGATATGTCTCAAATTCCTTGAACCCCTTATCTAGTATTTTCAAATCAATTCAAATTTTTTTTGCACAATTCTTAGAATGGTTTCAGCAACTTCCTCAATGGGGAAAAATTATAGGGTTGATTCTTATCCCCATAGTTATCATCAAGATCTTAGAAGCAGTTCTCAGTTTAGTTTCCTTATTGATTACTATAGGTGTATTTGCAGGAGTTATTTATATAGGATATCGTTTTTTAATCATTCCTAATTCCTTAGGAAAAAGTAAAGATAAAAACACTAATATTTAGATTCTGTAGATGATAATTAATTATTAAAAATCTAGGTAAATTAAGCTCTAAAAAATTACTACTATAGTAATCACAAATAATTTGTGAAAATTAAAAAAATAGAAATAAACTCCGGAACTATTGCCCATTGCCTATTGCTTCCAAGTTTCTTCCCAAGTTATGAGATACTGAAAAAGGAGGGAGAGGGACTATAAAATTGCAGCTTTATAGATGAAAAAACTGCTATAGTATCTTTAAAATAACAGATTCTGTGGAGCAACCATAAGACTAGACGGGTAGAAAATCCCGGAAAGCGGGTGCTATGAGACAGAAAGCCCCTAACAGCGATGCTAGGGAATCCCTCTCTGTCTCGTAAGAGTAGCGTTGGGAGGATGTCAAAGAGTAAATATATAAATATGACAAGCCGTGATTCAGGGATTAATAATAATAACCCAGAGGCATCGTGGCCACTAAAATCTAAGGAACTACCAATCTGGGTTCGTAGATGTTGTGCTTGGGCTACCGAAGTATCCCTCATTATAGTGAGTGGAACAGTTCCATTTTACCTTGGTCAGCTAGGTAACATTGGCAACAAGTCTGTTCCTCTTAACCCAGCCTTAGCAAAAACTACAGAAGGAATTGCCCAAACTTTCGGAATTCCTTTACAAAACCATTATCAAAAAGTAACGCCCCTAGCTAATCTAATATGGTCTGGAGCATTATTAGCTCCTTTAGTAATCGTAGGTTGGCAGTTATACTTATTAGGGGCAACAGGTCAAACATTGCCTAAACGTTGGTTTAAAATTAGAGTAGTAGCAGCTCTGGGAAATTCTCCTGGTTGGAAAAAAACCTTGATTCGTGAAGGTTTGGGGAAATGGGGATTACCTATGGGAACAGCCTACTTGATTTGGCATTTAACCGGAGCATTTCCTTCTTTAGGAGTCCTTTTGTTAATAGGAGGATTGACATCCCTTATTGATATTTATTTTGTTCGTTTGAATAAACTGCATCGCACAGGACACGATACATTAGGAAGTACTTTTGTTGTAGATGCTCGCTCTGGTCAATTAGATTCTAATCCTTTTAGTCTAAGTGATACTCAAAGGCAAATTTCCATAGGAACAATTGTTCTAAGTGAAAAAAAATCAGAAAGTTTTCATCTATGGCCTTGGATTCAAAAAAATCCGGGTCTGACTTTATTAGTTGTTACTACTGTAGGTATGGTCTCAGTTTTGGGAACTATTTTTGGCACTCACGTTTATATTCAAAATCAAGCAAATTGGCGGGAGTTCAAACAACAAGATAATGATATGTTTCTGGCCCTTGTCAACAAATTGTCTTTAACTTCCAATGAACCTCAGGAACGACGAGTATCAGTTTTAGCTTTAGGCTCAACCAAAGATCCCCGTGCCATACCATTATTGGTGGATTTATTGGGACAAGAAAAGGAACCAAGTATACTTGACGGAATTCAACAATCTTTAGTCAGTGCTGGACCAAAAGTACTGCCAGAACTACGTCGCTTAAATCAAGCCCTGAAAAATGATCTGGAGTCTTTAAGTTATGGTGCGAATACTCAAGAGCAAGTTTTGGTATCTCTGCGTATACGAGCTACTCAAAAAGCGATCGCCAAGATTCTCAAAGTTTATAGTGGCTCACTTAAAGATGTTAATTTAAGTGGGGTAGATCTAGGCCAAATCACTTCGACTCCAGCAAGTTTTACCTTAATATTAGAAAACACTGATTTGTCTGGAGTGAAATTCAGAGGTGCTATTTTAAATCAAGCTAGCTTCAAGAATAGTCGCTTTTATGGTCCAGGAAAAGATAATCGTCTGGGAACTTTCGATGATTCAATTGCTGATTTAAGTGGGGCAAATCTGATAGAAGTCAATTTAAGAGGTGCTGTATTAGGTCCAGTTATTATGCAGCGTGCAGATTTGTTGAAAGCAAATCTTAGTAAAGCTAAAATGCCAAACTCAATCATCACAAAAGCAAATTTTAGCAGTGCCAAGTTAATAGCAGCTAATTTACAGCAAGCAAACTTAACAGAGACAAGTTTTACTGGTGCGGATCTAGGAAGTGCTGACTTATCAAAAGCTAAGTTATACAGAGCTAATTTAAGTAGAGTCAAAGCTGAAGGTGCTACTTTCCAATCATCCGATCTAAGAGAATCAAATTGGCAAAGAGGAAACTTATCAGGAGCAAATTTCAGTAGAGCTAATTTAAAAAAAGCAGACCTAAGTTTAGCACTATTAACTAATGCTAACTTTCGGAATGCTCAACTGCAAAATGCTAATTTGCGAAATACAGATCTAAGTTTAGCAGATTTGCGAGGAGCAAACCTAAGTGGCGCTGATTTAAAAGGAGCAAAATTAACAGTTATAAAACCTAATCAGGAAGATCAATTTTTGGCCGGTCCAATAGATGCATTCAAATCAGATCATTTAAGAGGAGTTAATTTCAATTCTGCCAAGAACTTAAATCCTAATCAAATTAATTACATCTGTAAACAGGGAGGAATTCACGAAAAATGTAGCAATAATTAAATATTTAGGGCTTGCTGATTAAATATTAAAGCATTGACACATTGCGCTAGAGCTAACACAACACTACCAATAGCGTTCATGGGTAAGTCCTAAGTATTTTGGCCGCTCCCATGTCAGAAAAATCAAGAGAAAAACATATCTAACTACCTCGTCTATACATTCCCTGTTCTTCTGTAGTAGAGACTTTCCATGCAACGTCCCTAACTTCTTAAAAATACTTTTTCAGCAAACCCTATTTAGGAAAAGAAAACAGGAAAAAATGAGAAGCCTTAAGTTATTTTAAGAACTTCTCATCAGCTCGTTAAGTAATTGAGAATTTGAACCAGAAAGTTATAATCTTACTAGGACTTAGCCAGAAACAGCGTTATGGTCAAAAGTTTTGTAGTTTGAACAAAAACAATTAGTTTTATCAGCCCAGTTTCTTGGTTGGTTTAGGTAAACCATATCCTACTATAAGCTACACTGATACTGCTTTCTTAGTAGTAGCAGCCAATTCTCCGCTAGCATATTTAGCAGCAAACTCATCTAAAGTTAGAACCTTAATCTTACTAGCATTACCAGCAGTACCAAACTGTTGATAACGATCTAAACATACTTGCTTCATATATTTAATAGAAGGCTTCAAGAAGTGACGAGGGTCAAAGTTAGATGGATCCTTAGCAGCAGCCTCGCGAATAGCAGCAGTAATGGCCAAGCGATTATCAGTATCAATATTCACCTTACGAACACCACTCTTGATTCCTTTTTGAATTTCTTCAACAGGTACACCGTAAGTTTCTG
>JAKQYG010000377.1 GCA_023356515.1 Trichodesmium sp. MAG_R04
GTGGGATATATATTGGCAATAGTCTTTACAACTAAACAACCTTGGTCAGTTATTACTATTTTAGCTGTTATGTTAACAATTGCTTCTGTGGTTGCTAGAAATAGGATTAGTCAAAAAATACCTCTATTATTACCATTAGTTTGGGTTTCTATTTTAACCAGTACAACTTTAAGTATCAGCTATATAAATTTATTGGTAGTTAAACCAGAGCTTTGGTATGAACCTCAATATTTAATTCCTTTAGTAGGAATTGTATTAGGAAATGGGATGAATGCAGCAGCGATCGCTGGAGAAAGACTTGTCAATAAAATTAATTCTAATCCAGTAGAAATTGAAACTTATTTAAGTTTAGGGGCAACCCCTGAACAAGCAATTGTTAAATATAGAAAAGATGCTATTCATGGGGCATTAATACCTACTTTAAATTCAATGATGGTAATTGGAATTATTACCCTTCCTGGCATTGTTACTGGTCAATTATTAAGTGGTATTAATCCTCTGGATGCTGTGGCATATCAAATGTTAATTATGTTGCTCTTAGCTTTTGCAAATTTAGTTACAAGTTTATTAGTTACTTATGGTTTATGTAGGCAATTTTTTAATCAGGATGCCCAACTCAAAAATTTATAAGGTTTTAGAGATTAGGGAATAGGTAGGAACGTCCCATGCAACCTTTATAAAGAGTAGGGAAGATGGTTTTAAGTATAGAGAATCTGTAAAATATTTATTTGTCAATAAAATTTTAGAAGAGCTTGCCCTGGCTTTTTAAGGGTGAGGGCATCTAAAACTGTAACTCATAGATTAAAGAACCACTATAACTTGTTTTTGTAATAAGATAAACTTGGATAAATCAGTATAATTTTATAGTTGTTTTTTTGATTCACCTAAAATTGAAATCTTGTGATTCTTTTGATTCTCATTGCTATAACCCAATTTCTGTGCTGTGTAAGTCCTGAACAAGACAAAGTCACCGATCTCTTAAAACAGGTTCATGTCAAAGTTATTACCCAATAATAAAGTAGTATTACAAGGAGCAGCTTGGTATGCTATACAATAACTGGTCAAATAAAACTGGCAAAATTAAATTGTCTAAATACAATTAAGATAAGCAAGCAGCACCATGAATCTGGTCATTAATGTTCATGTAACTGATAATACTAATGTAGGAGATTTGTTCTCTTCTCCTTTGAAATATTTCAAGTTCCCTAATACCACCACAACCACCATCGATATTCGTCATCTTGATCAAGAGTTAGCAACAATTGCACAACAGCTTCAGGATGGCACTTTAGGGGACTATGATCGTCTCTACTTCATTGTAGGTGGGGGTGGGCTCCTCTTTCCCCGCTTTGTGAACAATTTTGTAGCCTTGCAGCAGTTTAAGGCCCAGTATCAAGATCAGATCCCTATTCAGCTCATAACCTGGGGTGTTGGCCAACAAATTTATCGCACAGACCCTGATCGTCAGGGTTATTATCAAGACTTTGACTACTTAAAATATTTGCAACAGTTTGACCTGATCGGAATTCGTGACTTCGAGCATCCCAACCCTAATTATTATTGGGTTCCTTGCGCTAGTTGTATGAGCGATCAGTTTGATAAACCCCGCTCCATCCAGCATGAATTTGTGGTCTTTTCTCACAAAAAGTTTCAGATTAAATTCGATAACTTCCCCCGTATGACCAATGGCACCCATAATCTTAGCCAAGTTTTAGACTTTTTAGGATCAGGGGAAACAATTTTAACCAGTTCTTACCATGGCGCCTATTGGGGCACCTTATTAGGCCGAAAAGTTCTGGCCTTTCCTTTTAGTAGTAAGTTTTATACCTTGAAGCATCCTGCCGTTAACTTTGTGATAGACCGTTGGCAGGCATCTAGACGAGAGCTAAAGGTTTTGGGTAAGCAACTCTATGACTTTGGCTATAGCAAACACTTTAGCTGTAGCACAAAAGGATGGCGTGATGCATTGGCAGGTTGTCAAGCCTATTCCCAGTTACTCCAAGCCTACCGTGATCGTAGTCAATGGTTTTACCGCGAAGTTGCAACTTTTTTACAGCTAGGATAGCTAAATTTATGCCTTTGAGTCACGTATGCTTTGATATCGCGTTCAATCTTTGGCCAAAACTGCTTTGCGAACCCTATAGCACTACCTCGAAGACTGGCTACCTATTTACCTAATTCCATTTATAAGCTTTGACAGAGGTTCTTGGGAGTGGTTGACCTTAATTCTTCCTTGATCGCCCAAATTGTAATCAGTTGGATGCAAATTCCATAACCTTAACTTAAGAAACACTATAAAAAATTACTGTCAGACAATTTTTCTTCTTTCAACTATTGGGAAAATGAGTGGCAATTTTTAAACCTTGTGGGTTATAAATTTCTAAAGGAATCTTAGAATTATTACTAATAGCTTTTAAAGCAACCTGTAAAGTTTTCAAATGTTTTTCTAGTTCAGCACGACCCTTTTTATCTTTACTACTTTCTACTGCCTTAGCTGTTTTTTTAATTTTATCCACATAATCAGAAGTTAAACGTACAATAATTAAATCCTTCGTAGCATTGTATTGACAAATTTTGGGTTTCCCTTTACAAGCCTTACTTAAATCCTGATTAACTTTTGCTAAAGTCTCTAATAATTGTTGGTTTGATTGTGCTACTTTTAGCAAAGCATCATAGGATTTAATTAGAGGTTTTACTGAAATAAAATAAGTTGAATTAGTTGGTATTTCTTTAGCAGATTTTAGAGATTTTTGCCAATATTCTGCGGCCTTAACCCAATTATCTTTTTTCTCAAATACTTCAGCTTGTTTAGAGTAACTAATAGCTTGATTATATGCTTCCTCACCAATTTCTTCTGTGATTCTACGTTCCTTTGCTTGTTGAAGTTTTTGTTTATACTGAGGTAGTAAATTCTTTACTTCTAAATAAGCAGTTGTTTGTGGAGAAATAGTAGATACTTTATCCAATGCATCTTCCCAACTTAAGTATACATTTTTCCAGCTTTCAGGAAACTGAGCTATTACCTCTCTTGTCGTTGCTAACTGAGCTGATTTTTTGGCAGCTATTAATTTTTGATTAGCTTCTTCTTCAGTAGTTAATCTTCCTTTAATAGCAACTAAATACTTGCGATATTGCTGGAGTTTATTTTTAGCAAAAGAATAAGCTTTACTATCTTCTGGTACTTTTTCTAATAGAGCGATCGCCTCTTGCCAAAGGGATTGAATTTCTACCCAGTCTTCTATTGGTAGTGGTAAACCTTTACTATGTTGAGCTGCTTGTGCACCATTACCTAAAGCTTTTATAATTATTTCCAAATGTTCAGTTTCTGTTTGGTAAGTAGACTTTAAATATTTTGATTCTAAGTAATGTATTGACCAAAATGGAATATCTTCTAAATCTTTAAGGGCTATTTTTAACTTTTCTTGTGCTTGCTTTGGAGCCAAAGAATTTTTAACATTTTTAATTGTTTCTAGTGACTGTTTATCTAACTCTTTTACTCTTGGTATTATCATACATTTTCCAATCACACAGGGTTGAGTTATTGCATAAAAACAGCCTATTAAAATTGCCAAACTTAAAGTAGCGCTAAGAAATTCTGCTTGAGAAAAAGTAGATAAATTAACAATTGATTTTTTGGTTACAGATGATGTTTTTTCTGCATAATTTCTCGCTTTTCTATTGCTTTTTTTTTGAGAGAAATCTAATGTTTCCACATCAAAAGGGTTATCTAAATCATCCAGTAATTTCGAGATCATCTTGATTTCTGAATTTTGACTTTTATCCCCAGAAATCTTCTGATTTATGACATTAATATTGGGATTGGATATTCCCTCAGATTCTAATCTAATAGATATTGCTTCTAAATCTTTTAAACTAAATGGATTATCTAAGGAGTCTAGTAATTCTGGTGTGATTTTTATTTCAGAATCTATATTTCCATCTACCCATTTCGGCATAAAAGTTAATATAGATTCTTCTGACCGATTCTTCGTAAAAAATGAATGATAAGCATAAGGATATATATGACCTATTATATTCAAGCAAATACCTATTTTTTCTATAGATTCTAACTCCTGTTTTTGAACTATACTTTTTAATTCTGCAATTGTTTGTTCCCTATCTAAGACCACATTTACTGGATGTTGACAAATTACTAATAATGTTCCTACCTTTAAGTTGCACTTAATTTCACAAACATTATTGGATTCTTTTAAAGCTTGCCAGCTTTTTTGTAAATTATATTCTAAAATTTCTGGATGAATATTTCTAATTGCTGTTTTCATTTTTTCCTTGATAATTTATTAGTTGATTTGTTTTTTTGTGATTATATAATTAAATTTAAAATTATCTATAGCAATCTTATTTTACAGTATATTCCAAGAATATGAGGTA
>JAKQYG010000378.1 GCA_023356515.1 Trichodesmium sp. MAG_R04
GTTAGGTGTTAGGTATTAGGTGTTAGGTGTTAGGTATTAGGTTAACTGAAAGTGTGTATCTTAAGAGTTTTGATAAATCTCACTAGTCTATAAAGCCTGATAGAGCTTGTTAACCTACCAAAAGATTTAGATTCTGATAGTGTTATGACATCATAACGGTATTTTGATTAGAACCCACATTCCGCACTTCTTAACATTAGATTGATAAGTTTTATTAATCTATCGCCCTAATGTTCTCCCTGAAAACCTTATAGCTATGAACATCGATTTTTACTATTATAAAGAATTATAACGAATTTTCTCATAAAAAATTCCTTATTGATAAAAATTATTGATCCTAAGTTATATAATTAAGGCTTTTGGTATAAGTCTATTTGAAAATGTAAATATACATAAAGATATATGAAGATCTGCGCAATGTGGGTTAGAACATTGGGAAAGTGGCTTTTGTTATCAAACTTTGATCTAATATCTTCAACAGAATTTTGCTCTGGAGCATTTGGATTAAATTTTGTACAATTTATCAACCCCACATTCCGCACTTCTTAACATTAAATTGATAAGTTTTACTAATCGATAGCCCCGAACACTATCCCTGAAACCCTTACCTTATAGCGATGGGCATCGATTTTAGCTGTTATGAATAATTGTAACGAATTTTCTCATAAAAAAAATGCTTATTGATAAAAAATATTGATATTGATTTCTATAATGAAGGTTTTTCCTATAAGTCTCTTTGAAAATGTAAATCTAAATAAAGATATATGAAGATCTGCGAAATGTCGGATCAACCATTCTTCTTCTGATTCCGCAGTGTATACTTTATGTTGGGTTTCCTGACATCAACCCAACCTACGAAAATATTATAGGACTTACGCAAACTACTATTTAGCATTCATGCGTAAGTCCTAATATAATGTGAAATTGGATAAAATCTTGCTAGAAAAGCCAAAAGTTTAGAGCAGTTTTCAGGTCAAGGACTAAACTTTGAACTTTTGAGTTGTGGGTAACCCTAATATAGGTATACAAAATTACATCATACCAGGCATACCCATGCCGCCCATGCCGCCCATGCCGCCCATGCCGCCCATGCCGCCCATGCCGCCCATGCCGCCCATGCCGCCCATGCCGCCATCCATATCAGGCCCAGCAGCTTTCTTCTCAGGTTTCTCAACGACCACAGCTTCAGTAGTTAATACCATACCAGCAATAGAACCAGCATTTTGCAATGCGGAACGTACAACCTTCGCCGGGTCAAGAAGACCAGCACCAATCATATCTTCATATTCACCACTTATAGCATTGTAACCAACACTAAAATCAGCGGAACTTACCTTTTCTACAACTACCGAACCCTCTACACCGGAATTATCAGCAATTTGACGTAAAGGTGCTGCTAAAGCACGCTTCACAATATCAGCGCCAATTTGCTCCTCCTGATTTAAGCTCTTTTTTAGTTCGTCTGCCTGAGTAGACAAGTGAATTAAGGTAGTACCACCACCAGGTACAATACCCTCTTCAACAGCAGCTTTTGTTGCATTCAAAGCATCTTCAATGCGTAACTTCCTATCTTTGAGTTCAGTCTCTGTAGCAGCACCAACTTTAATTACTGCCACTCCACCAGATAATTTAGCGATCCGCTCTTGTAATTTTTCTTTATCATAATCAGAGTCACTATCGTCAAGCTGTTTCCGAATTTGACTAATCCGCTTTTTCACTTCTTCTGCTGTTTCTCCACCAGCAACAATAGTAGTGTTATCTTTGTTAATAGAGATTTTGCGAGCAGTACCCATCATATCTAAGTCTACCATATCTAAACTCAGACCAACCTCTTCCGAGATTAATTGACCACCTGTGAGAATAGCAATATCTTGGAGCATTGCTTTACGGCGATCGCCAAAACCAGGAGCTTTAACAGCAGCAACATTCAATACACCCCGTGCTTTATTAACAACCAAAGTTGCTAAAGCTTCTCCTTCAATATCCTCAGCCATAATCAATAAAGATTGACCAGTACGAGCCACCTTTTCTAGTACAGCTACCAAATCCTGAATAGAAGAAATTTTCTTATCAGTAATTAAGATGCGAGCATTTTCAAACTCCACTACCAAACGCTCTTGGTCAGTAATAAAATAAGGGGAAATATAACCACGGTCAATTTGCATTCCTTCCACAACTTCTAAATCTGTAGAAAGAGACTTAGATTCTTCAACAGTAATTACCCCATCCTTGGTAACTTTATCCATTGCATCAGCAATCATTTTCCCTACTTCTGCATCACCACCGGCAGAAACTGTAGCAACTTGAGCGATCGCCTCTCCTTCTACTGGTTTAGCAACTGTTTCTATTTCTTTAACTAGATGATTAATAGTTTTCTCAATACCTTTACGGACTGCTACCGGGTTAGCCCCAGCAGCTACGTTTTTGAGACCTTCTTTAATCATAGATTGAGCTAAAATAGTAGCGGTCGTTGTGCCATCTCCAGCAATATCTTTGGTTTTAGATGCCACTTCTTGAATTAATCTAGCTCCAGTATTTTCTAGAGGGTCTTCCAGTTCAATATCCTTAGCTACAGTAATTCCATCATTAACAATTTGGGGGGCACCGAATTTTTTCTCTAGTAATACATTTCTACCTTTTGGACCCATGGTAATTTTTACTGCATCAGCTAGAGCATTGATACCTCGTTCTAGAGAACGTCTAGATTTATCATCGAATTCTACAATTTTGGCCATATACTTTCTCCATATTGCTTCCAAATAAAAATTTAGCACTCTATACAGTCGAGTGCTAGTTCGTGGAAACCGTACATTCAAAAGTCAAAATTCAAAAATCAAAAGACTTTTTTCATCAAGCCCTAACTAACTTTCCGCTTTACTCCAAACATTCTTTCAAAACTCATCAATGCAACGCCAATAATTACGAGTATCATGGCAAAAACCTGTTTTATTCCTAATACTTCTCCAATAGTAAAAAAGGCAAGTAAAGCAGTTAAAACTGGACCAAGAGTACCAATAGTAGATGCTCTTGCCGCTCCTGCAAATCTAATAGCAAAACTATTTAATACATAACTAGAAAGTGTTAAAATTCCCAGAATAATACCACTAACAATTAAGCCAGACCAAATAGTAGGATTAAAACTAGCCGACCATTCTACAGGCTTAGGCATCATCATTCCCAAAGCAGAAAATACAAAAATCCCAGCAAAATTAATTAAACTAAAAGGGATAGGATGAAGCTTTCCTGCCGACATTTGTGTTAGTAAAACATATACAGAAAAAGTAATACTAGCAAATACTCCAGATATAATTCCTTGTTGATAATTACCAACTCCATTAGGAATAACTAAAATTCCTCCCAAAGCAATAATAAACATCGCACCAATTATTACAATAGAAGGGCGATCGCCAAATAATCCCCAAGAAAATAAAAAAGTAATAATTGGATAAATAAAGAAAATTGTAACCGCAATACCAGTAGGTATATTACCAATAGAAATATATATTAATACTTGAGATAAAAACAAAAAGAAAGAACTACCAATAACTTTCCACCACAAAGAAAAATCTTTGGATTTGATGAAACGCTCAATATCACTCCAAACAGCAGGATACAAAAATGTCGCTATTATAGGCATCAATAACATTACTACAACTTGCCGTAGTAATAAAATTAATAAAGAACTCCAAACATTAGGATTAATTAATCCTGGCATTGAAAATAAACCGCCAAAAACTTGATGTGGTTGTGGTGGTGTATTGAAAATAATCTTGATACAAACATTAAAAAAAGATAGCACTACTCCTGAAAGTACAGCTAAAATCAAACCAATTTGAATTTGAGAAGGAAACTTCTGAGGTTTCGCTTTAGATTTAGACTTACTTATTAGTTTTGTTTCTGGGGGCTCAACAGAAATTAATTTTTCACTAGAAGCATTATCCATTAAATTCCTAGAACCAGACTGAGAAGCATGATAATTTCCTGATGAAACTACATTATCTTCTTTTAACTGTTCCTGGAGACGGCTGACCAAACTTTCTAAAATAACCTCACCCTGCTGTTGCATACCACGCATATTATTTAGTTGCACAGAAAGGTCACTTTCGTAACTGTCCAACTCTTGTTTTAGGGCCTCAAATATTCTATTCAAAGTAGTAGACAAGGAATATCCCAACTCATTAGCAGACTCATCGTAGTAGTTATCTGGAGAATTAGTCATTGGTAATTCTCCTCCAGGAAAACCACCTTGTTGCAATCCTGGGTCAACATTCTCCATCAACTCTCTAATTTTATGGCCTAACTGTTGTTGCAAATTATTGGCCATTACTTGGGCCAATTGTTTAAGCCATAATTGTTGCTGGGCTATTTGTCGCTGAGAAAGAGATTCCAGT
>JAKQYG010000379.1 GCA_023356515.1 Trichodesmium sp. MAG_R04
AATGGGAACATTCATGTTCTCCCTAGAACCAATGGCTTCTGGAGAAACTGGAGAAGAAGCTGCCTTTAATACGGCTGTAGAGGCCCATTTTATGTATTCTGTTAAAGCTTCAGGATTATTGACTTTTAAAGGTGCCGTCACATTGCTATAAACTGTTTTTTTCGACTTTTACCAGGAATTGCCAGTCTTGATGCAGTAATTTCTGAGTTTCCAATAAATAAATTTCTTTTTGTTTTCCTTAGCTATCAGGAAATTTAAACTTTAATTTCTCCAAGTTCAGTTCCGAAGTTAATTTTAGTCCCCACTGCTAGAGTAACGCTACGTCCAGGTTTAACATCTTTGATATTATTATTAGCTGTTGTCACCACCCATTTGGTAGTGGTTAGGTTTTTTAGTCCCCAAAGGTTAGGATTTTTAGGATTTCTAACTACCTGTGCTACTGGTGCTGAAAAATCATATTTTTTCCCTTCGTCTACATGATGAGGAAATAACTTAGTATCGTGATTTAGCATGATAATTTTGCTACTAATACGGGTAGGAGGCGGTGTGACTATTTCTTTTCCACAGCTTCGACAGGGATTGAGTTTTCCTTGTTTTTTTAGAGTATCTACATCATAAAAATTTTCTTCCCCACAATGAGTACAGTAAATAATGGAGTCTTGCCAATTAAGCATAGTATTGTACCATTCATTCTCTTGTAGTGAAGCATTTTCAGGATTTTTGCTACTAATACGGATACGAGGTGGTGCAACTATTTCTTTTTGACAACTCCAACAGGGATTGAGTTTTCCTTGTTTTTTCAGAGCATCTACATCATAAAAATTTTGTTCTCCACAATGAGGACAGTACATGATGGAATCTCGCAAATTCAGCATAGTTTTACGCCACTCATTCTCCTGTACTCGACCATTTTCAGGATCCCTAATTCCATCAGTAAAAGCTCTGGTAAATAAGTCTCGCAATGATTGAGGATAAATCGGCCAAAAAGCAAGAGGATTATCTTGTACCCCAGGAACGGGAAGGTTGGAATCATCGTTGGGGTCAAATATAAAAACTGCTTCTGTGCCATAAATTTTTGTCATGGCCGCTAAATCAAAGCAATGAATAGCTTGCTCTTTTGCTCCTTCTAAGGGATGATGGTTAAAGAGAATATAAAAGAGCAAAACTGTTAAGGAAAATAAGTCAGTTTGTGTGCTAGGGTTTGCTTCACCTCTAACTATTTCTGGTGCCATAAAACGTGGCGTTCCGGCGACAGTTCCAGACATTTTGTTGACATCTACATTATCATTGTCACAAATGCGCACTTCTCCGGTATCAGGATCAAAAAAGGCATTACCAAAAGAAATATCTCGATAGCATAATCCTTTGGCATGAAGTTGATAATAACTATCGGCTAGTTCAAATGCTGCTGTCACCAAAGCACGAAAACTAGGTTCGATCCTACGTTTGACTAAATCGTTTAAACTTTTAAAACGTGGTTCTCGTAGAGCCATTATATAACCATAGGATGAGGGTTGTTCGGGAGTTACTGCTAAATCTACTGGCCAAAGAAATCGATCGTTAGGGGCACCCATTTGAATAGCTTTTTGTAAGCGCTGTTTTTGACGGGGGTCTTGTTCAACAATATGGGGGAAATACCATTTGAGAGCCATTGATTTCCCATTGACATTAACTTGGTAAACTTCTCCTTGTCCGCCTTCAGCAAGGCGTTTTTCGACTATACAGTTTGCACCTGAAATTTCGGTTCCAATGTTTTGTCCTTTTTTTAATTGTTGAGTCATTATTTTTCTCCTAATCATACCAAGGGTAAAAAAAGAATGTTACAAATAGCTTCAAACTTTAGATATAGCTTCAAACTTTAGATATGGAATAATTCCCTGAAACTACTGTAGTGTCAAAAGCCAATATTTTTGGCTATTTGTTATTTTTTGATGAGGAAGGCTTTGGGTTGAGGATTAATTGAAGGTATTGTTTTTGAGTTTGGTGAAACTTTAGGGATGGAGGTTTTTGAAGGTTTTGGTTCTGGATTATTATAACTAGAGTTTTTTGGGAGCAACCAGATAATAGTACCAATATTTGTACCTATACTAATAGTAACTAAAATGATAGTTATAATTAATCCTGTTTGCCAAAAATATACTTTTTTTTTTAATTTGGTTTAAAGTGATGTTTATTTCTGTTGTTGTTACTTCTGTATTTTTTTTATTATTAGTAAAATTTGAGTATTGTGACTTTTGTTCTGTTAAATTATCCCAGTCTTTTTTGAGGTTTTCTAATTTTCGATAATGGGATTCTAATAGTTCTATCAAACTCTTTTCTAAAGGTTGTAATAAATTACTATAATTCTTGAGAAGTGTTTCTATTTGATTTGAGTAGATTTCGGTGGTCTCAGTTAAAATATTTGTAAACTGTTGCAAGTCATCTTTTTGCACATATTTATTTTCTATTTGCTGAATTTTTTTCTTGGTAAATTCTTTTAAAATTTTAATACCATCCCCTGTGTCTTGAAGGTCAATTTGTTTGATTAACCCAAAGGTAATATCATCTCCACTCCCTCCTTGAGATGTTTGTTCCAAAAAATATTTTAGTTGTGATGCAACTTCATCAAAAGTTTGCTGACGAATCATGTCTAAGTAATCTTTACCAATTTTGACAAATTTCTCTTCATTATCAAAAGAGTTGGCATAACCATCTGTAGAAACTAAAATCATTGGTCGTTTACATTCTTGTGTGTAAGTGACAAAATGATTGTTTATATATCTCCATGGATCTTTCATGCACAAAGAATAGGTTTCATTAGCTATCAGATTTTCATCTTTAACAATAGGCCGAGTTATTTTTCCCCACATATCTACAGTCAGAATATCTCCATCTCCTAGCTGAAGATAAAGGTGATAATCTTCTGTTACTAAAACTGCTAAGAGAGTCGCACCATAAACAACATATTTATGATCCTCTTTATGGTCTTCAAAACTTTGACGTACTTTTGTTCCCTGTTCTTTTTCTAAATTATCCAATTCTTTTGAACTCAAGTCTTTGTTTTTTAGATCATCATTGACTTTCTCTTTCCATCTAGAAACTATTCTTTGGGGAAGCTTATCGTTAATATAATCTTTTACTGCTGATATATTCTGTCGATCGCTTTTTTGATCTACTAAACCTCGCAAAAGTTCTATGGCAGTTTCTACGGCAAACTTGGATCCGCGATCGCTCCTAAAGCTTTTGGCACTACCATGGCCGTCAGAAATAGCTAGGATAATAGGTAGTCTATTCTCATTAGGTTGGTAAAATTTGCCGTGATCCTGGTTCGGTAAATTTTGGCGATCGTGACTTGCTCCTTTAACAGTTTCTAACATCAAGCGCCATGGTTGGAAATCTGGATCTAGCTCTAATTTTTCAGTTTCTTCACTCATAAGCTGTTTCCCAATTTTATTCTCATGTTATTGGACGTAGGCAGAAATTTGGTGAAAGGGTCATGAACCGGGTTTCTTGTTTGAGTGGGTAAGTCTTGTTTACCAAACATCATCGTCACCAGAACTACTCATCACTACAGTAGGAATTGGAATACCTCTAGTAGTAGTAGTAGTAGTAGTAGTAGTAGGGTTTGAAAGTATGGTTTTTCCAGGAGTTCTCATTTGACTAACTGGGGAAGAGGCGGCTTTTAATACTGCAGTAGAAGCCCATTTAATATATCTGACTAAAGTCTCAGCATTATTAGCTTCTAAGGGTCTCAGTTCTGGATGATTGATAAATTTTTGTAGGGTATCTTTGTCAGCATCTTGACCGACCGCAATAGCAATACGAACAGCTTTTTTCCCCCAAGGTTCATTCATCAATGCTCTCAGGCCGGTATCAAAATCATCAGTAGGCTGACCATCACTAATAAGTACCAATACGGGTGGTAGGGCGCGGTCTGTCATTGGTGGCATTTTTAGTTGTTCTGCAAGCAATAATAACGCTTTGCCCATATCCGTGAGACCCCCTGCTGTTAAATCTGTCCAATTAAAACTATTGACTGGAGTTTCAGTGGGGACGTGCCATTGAGCGCTATCAGAAAATTTAATTGCTCGCACCAACACGTTAGCATTGGGATTATCATTGGCTACCCGTTTCATTTCGGGAAGAGATTCTCGAATGGCTCTATTCAACACTTCAATTTTGCCATTAATTGACATAGACCCAGAACAGTCACACAGCCAAATAAAGTGTAGGGGTCGGTTTGATATTGCACCACCAGGTAATGCCATGGTTTTTAGTTCCTTAGATTTTTTTGTTTAAGACTTATGTAAAGAAATAGGTTTTAGGTGTTAGGTGTTAGGTGTTAGGTGTTAGGTTTTAGGTTTTAGGTGTTAGGTGTTAGGTTTTAGGTTTTAG